>JAQUJY010000008.1:37808-57139 GCA_028680705.1 Bacteroidales bacterium | reverse complement strand
CCTTACCATCTTCCTTTACTACCTCAAATGGAAGTTTGTTTGAAACAATAATAAGTCTGCTCATAACAATGAATTTTACAACATTCTACTTCAAAAAACTTTACTATATTAGCAAAATAATGCTACTTTATCAAAATAAAACGCTAGAGCATAGCTTAGTGTTTAACACAAAGACTATTAAACAGAAGTTTAACCCCACTAAAAGCAAAAGAGATGAATAGATATAGCTTTGATGCGGTAATATTCGACCTAGACGGAGTAATTACCAAAACAGCGCTTGTGCACGCAGATGCTTGGAAAAATATGTTTGACAATTTTTTAAAAGAGTGGGAAAAAAGGCACAAAAAACCATTCGTTGAGTTTACCCACGTTAACGATTACTTACCCTATGTTGATGGAAAACCTCGGTATAAAGGAGTTGAGTCGTTTCTAAAATCCAGGGGGATTGATTTGCCTTACGGCGACCCAAGTGATAGCCCTGATGCTGAGACCATTTGCGGGCTAGGGAATAAAAAAAACGATGCATTTAACGAGATATTGCATCGCGATGGTGTTGAGGTATACGAATCGACCGTTGCCCTTTTGGATGAGTTAAAGGAGAAAGGGATTAAGCTGGGAGTTGCCTCATCAAGCAAGAATTGTAAACAGGTGCTAGAGCGTGTCAACCTTTTGCACTACTTTGAAACCCGCGTTGATGGAGAGGTATCGGTAGAATTGGGCTTGCAGGGCAAGCCTGAGCCCGATATATTTACCACAGCCTGCGATAACCTTAAGGTCGACTACTACAGAGCAGTTATTGTTGAGGATGCGGTATCGGGTGTTCAAGCTGGGCAAAAGGGAAACTTTGGCTTTGTAATTGGTGTTGCCCGTGAGGATAACGAGTTAGAACTTAAGGCAAATGGTGCCGATGTGGTGGTAACCGATCTTGAGCAGATTGATGGTGTTGAGGGTATTGAAAAATGGTTCAACGTTGGTTTGAATAAGGAACTTTGGTCCACATCTTTCCATAAGTACGACTGCAAGAATGAGCGTTCACGCGAGGCCTTACTCACTGTTGGTAATGGATACTTCGGTACACGCGGATCGTTAGAGGAGAGTCAAAACTCAGATTGCAACTACCCGGGAACATACATGGCCGGCGTTTTTAACAGAATTAAATCGCCTGTAGGCGATAAAGAAATTGAAAACGAAGATTTTGTTAACACCATTAACTGGACCACCATATCATTTAAGGTTGCAGAGGGCGATTGGTTTGACCCAAACCAGAACGAGGTGATTGAGCTTAGCAGAAGCTTAAACTTTAGGAATGGTGTTCTGATAAAACGTATGGTGGTGTGCGATAACACCGGAAGGGAAACGCTAGTTGAATCGAGACGTATTGCAAGTATGGCAAATCTACACCATGCAGCCATCGACTACTCGTTAACCCCATTAAACTACAGCGGCTACATTAGGGTTAAGTCGGGACTATCAATCCCACAAAAAAACGACGGGGTTGAACGCTACCGAGACCTCAACCAGCACCACATGAAATCCATTAAGCAAGGTGCTAAAAATAACATATCATTTATTCACGGAAAAACTACCCAATCGGCCATTGAAGTTGCCGGAGTAGCTAGGCTTGAAGTTTTTTATAAGGATAAGCCTCTTGCAACAAACTATAGGATTAAAGATGAAAAGGGTTGGGTTAATACCTACATTAAGGCAATGGTAAAAGAGGGCGAAACCCTTAGAGTTGAGAAACTTGTTTCGCTCTGCAATTCCCTATCCAATGATACGCCAAAACCCCTTGAGTTTGTTCAAAAAGATATCAAGCAGCTTAAATCGTTTGGTATAATGCATGCTGCCAGTATTAGTGCGTGGGAAAAAATTTGGGATCGAGTAGATATCCATATTACAGGCGATAGGATGGCGCAGAAGCTTCTCCGCATGCACATCTACCACTCGTTAACTACAACATCACCCCACAATGAGGAAATCGATTTTGGCATACCTGCCCGAGGCTTACATGGGGAAGCATACCGAGGCCACATATTCTGGGATGAACTTTATATATTACCGTTCTACTGCCTTCATTTTCCGGAGGTAGCAAAATCGGTGCTTATGTACCGTTACCGTAGATTAAGTAAGGCGAGAGAATATGCAAAAGAACACGGATATTCAGGCGCCATGTTCCCTTGGCAAAGCGGAAGCGATGGTCGGGAGGAAACCCAAGTTGTTCATTTAAACCCTGTTTCTGGTGAATGGGGCAAAGACTATAGCTCTCTGCAACGACACATTTCAATAGCCGTAGCCTACAACGTTTGGAACTACTATAACATTACTAATGATATAGATTTTATTGGTAACCATGGAGCAGAAATGTTCCTCGATATTTGCAAATTCTGGGCCAGTAAGGCAAAAACAAATCAGCAAACAGGCAAACTTGATATAGGTGGAGTTATGGGTCCCGATGAATTTCACGAGAAAACTCCAGGATCCAGTAAGGAAGGACTAAAGAATAATGCCTATACCAACATAATGGTTGCCTGGCTTTTCGAAAGAGCCAACGACTTGATTGGCGCATTGGATAAATTGCAATCAGAAAAAGTTCTATCGAAAATTAACCTATCAAAAAACGACATTAAGGGCTGGAGCAATATGGCCAAAAAGATGTCAATATCAATAAATGAGGAAGGCATTATTGAACAGTTTGAAGGCTACTTTGACCTAAAAGAGTTGAACTGGGATGAGTATCGTAAAAAGTACAACAATATCCAAAGGATGGATAGAATTCTGAAAGCCGAAGGAAAATCGCCAGATGACTACAAAGTTTCCAAGCAGGCCGATACGCTAATGACTTTTTATAATATTGAGCCAAACGTGGTGCAACACCTGTTGGCTAATATGGGGTACAAACTCCCCAAAGATTTTCTGCAAAAAAACTTTGACTACTACATCCAACGCTGCTCCCATGGTTCAACCCTTAGCCGGGTTGTTCACTCGCACGTAGCCACACAAATTGGGCGTAGAGAACTGGCCTGGGAACTTTACCTCGATGCGCTCAAGAGCGATTTAATCGATATCCAGGGCGGAACCACTGCCGAGGGTATCCACATGGGTGTTATGACGGGCACAGTAATTATGGCCCTTACCTCATATGCAGGTCTTAACTTCCATTCCGATACGCTAAGCATTAACCCTAATTTACCTAAGCACTGGACTACGCTTAGGTTTGGCTGCACCTTTAAAGGAGTTGGTTATAAGTTTAATATCAACAAAAACACTATAAAAATTGAGGCGGGTAAAGACAAAACCACCATTGTGGTAAAAGGGAAACCATATACTCTTAACTCAAATGAGGAGATTAACATTAAAATTGAATAATAATATTTAGTTTTACGGGCTAAATAACCTGCCTATGCTTGGTGATGTTTTATTGATTAACGATCTGCACAAGATTGCAGCCGAGGATATACTCAATTATGTTGTAAAAGATAGGGATAAGAAGCTGGATCAAGACGCCAACTACAAGTATATTGTAGGCATATCAGGCGAGTCGGGTGCTGGAAAATCAGAATTATCCCATTCTCTTGCGCTTTTGCTTAAGGCTCAAAACGTAAGGGTGAAGATTATTCATGCCGACAACTACTACAAAGTTCCACCCCTATTGCGTAAAGAGTGGCGCTTGAACAAAGGCCTAAAAGTAATTGGCCCCAATGAATACGATTGGAAATTGTTGCACAAAAATATCAAAGAGTTTAAAAAGGATATGATTGCCCGCCTACCCTGTGTTGATATTATCCCCGATCAGATGGATGAACTGGTAACTGATTTCCAGAAGATAAACGTGCTTATTGTTGATGGACTGTATGCCATTAAGGCAAAAGAACTCGACCTACGAATTTTCATAGAACTCACCTACCATGAGACTAAAATGATGCAGCTTATGCGAGGTAAGGAGGAGGTTGATGAGCACAGGGTGAAAATTCTTGAACGCGAGCACATGGGCGTAGTATCACTTCGGCCTTTAGCCGATTTGCTAGTTAACCAGAATTACGAAGTTATTCCTGCAAAAAGAAAACCCCAAGCATAGCACATGCTCAGGGTTAGTTTTTCTATATTCTGTAAAAAATTACTCAACCACTCTAATCTCTGTAGATAGAGGTATTGCCTTTTTATACACTGCGCTAACCCCACAATATCTATCTTCCGAAAGGCTTACAGCCTTTTCAAGTTTATCCATAGGTAAATCTTTACCCTTAAATTCGTAAATCACCTTCATGCATGAGTACTGCTTTGGCTGATCCTCTGTTTGCTCTGCCTCAACAAATATCCTAAGACCCTGATAATCAACTCGCATTTTCTTAAGTATCGATACCACATCCATACCCGTGCATCCGGCCAGAGCAATCAGCATAAAAGGCTTTGGTCGTGGTCCTCTATCGTTTCCACCAACCTCTTCTGGTGCATCTAATGTTAATTTATGGCCATCAAGTTCTGTTTCAAACGACATGCCGCCTTTCCAATCAATGTGTACTGATGTTCTGCTCATGATCTATATTCTGTGTTTTGTTTTATACTATGATGTTTAAACAAGCAGGATTGATAAATGTTTAATTCCTTAAATCCATAAACATTTCCACAACGTACAATGGCAAGAAGCCAATAATTGCTATCAGAAAAAGAATACTTTTAATGCCAGTACTACTAACCCATGGCACTGCTTATTGAAGATTCAATCTCCTTGAAATTGAAAGGTTTTCTGAAATACTTGTTGATAAGGTTGCTGTTGAGCGCTTGCGAAATCTCTTCAGTTATCTCAAATCCGGTGAGTATAAAGTATACAATATGGGGGAACTTAGTTTTTGCCTTCCCAATAAACTCTATACCATCCATTTTTGGCATCCGCATATCGCTGACAACCACTGATATATCAGGATTATTTTCAAGAATCTCTAGACCTTGAAAACCCGAAGATGCCGTAATAAGATTAAAAATATCTGTGAAGTTTAACTCAAAAAGTTTGAGATTAATCGGCTCATCATCAACGTATAATACGGAAATCTTTTTACTCATGTCTTAACTCTTTTTATAGGTAATAGAACTGTAACAGTGGTTCCAACTCCTATTTCCGAGTTGAAGGAAATACTACCGTTATGCTCTTCAATTATATTTTGGGTTATCGATAAACCTAGGCCGGTTCCTTTCCCTGGATCTTTTGTAGTGAAGAACGGATCGGTTACCCTGATTATGTCCTCCTCACTAATACCGCAACCAGTATCAGCAACAACCACAATCATAGATTTGTTTTTCTGATTTGTGGCTATGGATATAGTTCCATTACCCTCAATGGACTGAACCGCATTGGTTAGTATACTTAAAAATGCTTGATGAATTTTACCATCCCTGCTCTCAATTATAAGTGGGTAATTTGTGTAATCCTTTTCTATGCTTATTCTGTTGTTAAATTGGTTCTGGAGGATGAGCAAGCAGCTATCCATTACTAAATTAATATTAACCGCTGTAACTTGAACATCATCTCTCCTAGTATAATCGTCTAAACCTGCTACAATTTCGGCAACCCTCTCTACACCAATATTAAGAATCTCGAGTAAGGGCGAAACCTCAACTAAATGATCTCTAAAATTATCCTTCACATAGTTTTCAATAGCTAACACCCCTCCTCTAATAAAATTAAGTGGATTATTGATCTCATGAGCTACTCCAGCCGACAGCATTCCAAGCGAAGCCATTTTCTCAGAACGGATTAGCTGGTTTTGGGTTTCTTTCAATGACTTTAGAGCTAACTGTAACTCTTTCCTTTGGGTATGCAGTTCTTCGTTTATTGCTATAAGCTCCTCGTTAGCCGCAACTAATTCCTCTCTTTGATGTTGCAAGATCAAATTCTTTTCCTTGGATTTTGTTTTCGACCTATATGTTTGAAAAACAACCACCAACATAAGAAAGACAACAATCCCTGAACCATAGTTAACAATTCTTCGCTGCTTAAGTGTAAGATCCTTAAGTTCGTTATCAAGCCTTAAGCGCTCTATCTCCTCCTCCTTTACGTTAAGTCCATACAATATCTGAAATTTGGCTAAACTTTCCTTAAATTTAATACTGTTAATACTATCACTAAGTTCTTTAAATTGCATGTGGTTATTTATGGCGGAATTATGTGCTCCACACATTGTATCAATTTTAAACGACAGACGATAGTACTCCATCTTGTGGTTACTGTTGGAGATGCGCTGAACTATTTCTCTTGCCTTTTGGCTATACTTTTGAACATTTAAAGTATCCCTAAGTTGAAGGTATGATTCGATAAAAGAAAAGTAAAGGTTGGTTAAAAGAAAAGGGTGAATCTCCTCCTTATCATAACTCTGTTCAATCAAATTGAATATCTCTAATGCCCTTTCTACCCTCCCAGTAGAGCGATAAACTTCGCCCATATTATACAAGCTGTGAATCTCATTTGGCTTATCATTAATATCCTTTGCAAACTGAAATGTTTCATTAAAAATTATCAGAGCTGAATCCAGTTTGTTGATATGACTATACACAGACCCCTTCCCCATTATGCCCATAAGCATTAGTTTGCTGTCTTCTAGAATCTCACCATAATCAAAAACCTCATCGTAATATTCCAAGGCCAAATTAAATTCGTTTGAATAGAAGTAGATATTGCCAAGGGCCATTAGTGTTTGAGCTTTGTTAAATCTATCTCCAATCTCACCAAACATTGTTAATGCTTTAGAAAGGTTCTCAAGCGCCTCAGCACTTGCACCTATGTAGTTATAACAATTACCTATAGCCAGTTGTGATTCTGCAATTAGTTTTTTATCCTTTAACTCCTGAGCATCCTTAAAAGCACTTTTTGCAAACAGAATAGCCTGCCGAATATCTGAATCCCTAGCCTTATCAACAATTTGTAACTTCAGCCTAACCTGTCCTTCGCTTAAAACGGTAGTATCTATTCTGATTAATAGACTATCAACGCTTTCGCATTTGAGTGGTTGAATGAGTGAGAAAAAAAACACTATAACTAGTATGTAAAACCTAAAAAGCATTTTTTAGCATTTAATTGTTCAGCAAACAGCACTTATAAACACCTGTAAGATATGGTATTTTTTGTTAGTATAACGAAATTAAACAATTCATTTCGCTGATCTGGGCAAAAGAGGAAAATAGGGGACTCTTTCTGATATATCAGGTAAGAGATGTAGCAACTTACGGATTGACCGAAAAAGAAGCTTATACGGATGCATTATACGCTAAGGTTTAACTTAGAGCATCAATTATTGTTGATTCAATCTCCCTATAATTTGAGGGCTTTCTAAAGTATTTAGCAATGAGCCTGTTGTTAAGCGCATCGGATATCTGCTCAGTTATATCGTATCCTGTTAAAATGTAGAAAATAATATGTGGAAATTCCTTCTTTGCCTTACCAATAAACTCTATACCATCCATCTTGGGCATCCGCATATCGCTAACAACTATTGGTATATCTGGATTGTTTTTAAGAATCTCGAGACCATCAAAGCCCGAGAGGGCTGTTGTAACATTGAAAGCGTTTTTAAAATTTAACTCAAAAAGTTTAAGATTAATAGGTTCATCATCAACATAAAGCACTGAAATCTTCTTACTCATAACTTAATTTTTTATAGGTAACCGAATTGCAACAGTAGTTCCAACTCCCAATACTGAATTAAAGGAAATACTACCGTTATGCTCCTCTATTATATTCTGTGTTATTGACAAGCCAAGTCCTGCTCCTTTTCCAGGTTCTTTTGTAGTAAAAAACGGATCGGTTACTTTGCTTACATTCTCCTGACTAATACCACAGCCAGTATCAGTAACAACCACAATAATAAATTTGTTCTCCATGCTTGTAACTATGGTTATGGTACCATCACCATTAATGGACTGAACGGCATTGGTTAGAATGTTTAAAAATGCTTGGTGCATTTTGCCCTCCTTACAGAAAACAATTGCGGGTTTAGTTGTGTATTCCTTATCCACCTGAATACATTTTACTATCTTATTATCAAGCATTAGTAAACAGTTATCGATAATTTTATGAATATTGCAATCACACTTCTTTTGTAATTCGTCGCTTCTACTATAATGGCTAAGCCCCTCAACAATACTCGCAGCACGTGAAACACCAATATTAATTATATCAATTAAGGGAGATAACTCTTTAAGGTGGTTTTCTGCATTAGACGCTATAAATTTCTCAATAGCAGTAACACCACCATGGATAAAGTTAAGCGGATTATTAATTTCGTGGGCCACCCCTGCCGCTAAAATTCCTAGCGTAGCCATTTTCTCTGATTGCTCTAATTGCTCTTGTGCACTCTGTAGTTTTGTTAGGGTATCCTCCAACTCCTCTTTATGGCCATAAAGTTCTTCGTTGGTCGCATGTAACTCTTCGTTTGCTGCTTCAAGTTCTTCGGTACGCTCTTTAACAAGCATTTCTAGACGACTCCTATATTTTTCTAATTCTATAGTTGCTTGCCTACGCACAGTAGTATCTCGAACAACTACTAAAACTCTTCCCTCACCGCCTATTTCGGTGCTTTTTAACGAAACCTCAGAATAGAATAATTCGCCGTTTTTTCTTCTCGAATCCCAATCAAAAATCTTAGGCCCTTTTTTAACAGTCTCCCGAATAAGCAATAGGGCTTTCCTCTGTGTATCAGCATTGTTAGCTGCACTAATATCAGCAATTGACAATCCGAGTGCTTCCTCCTTGCTATCAAGACCGTATGTCCTTAGCATTGCTTCATTTACATCGTAAATCTGACCGCTACTGGCGTCGTGAATGAGAATAGCTTCTGTAGTTGAGTTGAATATTTCGCGGTAATTACGTTCCTTTTCAGATATTTTGGTGTTCTGCAACTCTAAGTCAAAAATCAATCTAGAAAAAGACTTAAAAATTTTACGGGTAATAAAAAGGATGATTAGTCCAACTGATATAATATGGAAAGCGTTTATAATCCATGTAGATATTTTTAAAGAATGGGATACTGTTTCATAGCCTTCAGGAAATTGTAAGATCCCTAAGTGATGAAAATATCCAAGAATAATAAAAACACACATTGAAACTAAAAAGAGAATTAAACTACGAACAAATGGAAAATATATTATGGCATACAAGGGGACTAGAACAAGGTATACCCGAGCCGAGGATAATATTCCATAATAAAAAACATCTGAAAGAGACAAAAGTAGGATTAAGCTCACCATTAAGGCAGCTTTTGGGGTGCTCCCCATCGATTTCCTTCGAATAGTAAGTATTAAAAAAGAGAGTAGAGCGAAAGTTTCGAAAACTATTGACAAGCTGAAATACCCGCTTTGCACCCGCGAAAGAATGGCTGCGAAATAAGCAAAACTTCCAACTATTGATCCAACAATAAGCGACGTGTTAATAACCTCTTCTTTTACATAATCAATATGATGTTGTTCAACCTCACTTTTCATACAGCCTCCGATTATTTAACTATCCAAAAAACGGGCACCTCTTGTTTAAGTAACGCTAAGTTACCATAAAACAATAAAAGATAAAGATCGAAAATTAAACATTCTGACTAAAAGCAAGCATCATTTGACAAACCCATGATTTTCAATGGTTAAAAATTTAAGGAACAAAGGATTTGGAGTTGTTCTCTCCATTTAATGAATATTTGATCCCTTAGTATGATGCTCCACTTGTTCGGAATGTACCCATAACAAAGGTACCTTTGGGTGTAATGCTAAGGACTGGCACTGGCGATTTATTGAGCATTTGTTGCGCATAACTTCCCAAAACAAAATTGGCTAAACTCTCGCTTTGTTCCGTCATTATGCTTACCAAATCGGCCTCGTTATCACGGGCATAATCTATAATTGTGCTCACCATATTCTCGCCCACCAAACGATGCTTTACATATTTTATGTCCCGCTCCTTAAGATACTCACACACTTGCTTTGAGTACGCCTCAATTTTCGCATCAATATCTTCCGCTTTTGTTGTTGATACCCCAAGAACATGTACCTCTGCCTCAAATATTTTGGCAATTTCTGCTGTAAGCAGCACCTTTTGACGGGTCTCAACCGAAATATCAATCGGTAAGATAATGGTCTTTATTTCTCGAGGAACCGCGCCATGTCGTATGGTAATAACAGGATTTCCCGCTGCTGAAACAATTTTAAAAGAATTGCTTCCCATAAAAAACTCCTCAAAACCTGAAGCACCATGAGTTGACGAAACAATTACAGAATCTTCAAAAGCCTGGGCTTGGTTTACAATTTCCCGATATATCTTCCCCTTTTTAACAATATACTCAAACTTAGATTCATCATGAAACTTGGGTGAAAACTCCTTGATAAGCTTTTCAAACTCTATATCTGCTCTCCGTTTCTCCTCCTCAAAACCAACCCGCCCCAATTCACTGGGAAGCTTCTGCACATAAACCATTTGCAACCGCGCCTTAAACTTGTTTGCAAATATCAGGGCTAGCCTTAGCCCATTAATCGATTCCTCAGAGAAATCAACAGGGACAATAATGTGTTTCATGGCAAAATACTTTTTGGTAACAACACAAACCTAACCATTTTACGTTATATTAACCACTAGCAATCGGATGTTTTTTAATACAATAAAACATTTGTAGCTTGCTAATAAATGAGCAAAGACTTTACTTTGTGAAAACATTCATAAATGAGCATCAGTAATCTCAAATCACTATATAGAACTGAAGGGTATGCGCGCAGGCAAACGGTTGAGGTAAAGGTTGGCAGCGTGGCAATTGGCGGCAATAACCCCATTAGGGTTCAAACCATGACCACCACCAACACCAATGATATAGCCCAAACTGTTGAACAAACCCAAAAAGTCGTTGAGGCAGGCGCAGAACTTGTTCGCTTAACAACTCAGGGATTAAAAGAGGTTGAAAGTTTTGCAATGGTTAAACAAGTCCTCCACCAAAGTGACATAAAAATCCCGCTAATTGCCGATATTCACTTTAACCCCAAGGTGGCACTTGCAGCATCTGTTGTTGCTGATAAAATTAGGGTAAACCCAGGCAACTATTCCGATAAATCGAGAGCTTCTACCCATATCTTTTCTGCTGCTGAATACGAAAATGATTTAAAGGTTGCTGAGGAACAATTTGTTAAACTGATTGAAAGCTGCAAAAAGAACGACACTACCATGAGAATTGGGGTAAACCATGGTTCATTGTCAAAACGAATAATGGACAGGTTTGGTGATACGCCAGCTGGAATGGCCGAATCGGCCATGGAATTTGCTCGGATTTGCAGTAAGAACGATTATAGCAAGGTTGTAATCAGCATGAAATCAAGCAATACCCGTGTAATGGTTCATGCAACCCGCTATTTAGTGAGCATGATGGAAGCCGAAGGCCTTAACTACCCAATGCACTTGGGCGTTACTGAAGCTGGCGAAGGTGAGGATGGGCGAATAAAATCGGCTGTTGGTATCGGTGCACTCCTTATTGACGGAATTGGCGATACAATTAGAGTCTCGTTAACCGAGGAGCCCGAAAACGAGATTCCTGTTGCACAAACCCTAGCACATCTTTATGATGGATGGCCAAATGCTAAAGCAAACATTCCCCAAAAAATCAGCGTAAATCCTTTTGAATACACAAGAAGGGAAACCAATCCACAGTTCAATACTGGGGGGAATAATTCACCTGCGGTTTTAGCCCAAATTGATGAGCTATCCATAGGCAACCTCGAAAGTTGGGGTTGGGTTTACAATAGCATCAACAAAAAATGGGAAAGTAGCGATAACGCTGCCGATTTTATTATTGTTGGTAAAAACGAATCCAGCCAATTACCGAATATGGAACAGCTACCGCTAGTTGGCAAAGGGTTAAATTTAATGTATAGTCTCATCAACGTTAAGGATATTGAGGCAAATACAAAATTACCCAACACCACTTTTTTAGAAATTGAGGCGGATAAATACAACAATTATGCTCAGCTCGTTGTAGATAATAATCCTGATGCAATAATTGTTCTACATGGCTACAATCAACGCTCAATCTATGCCATTCGGAATATTCTTTTCCATTTTGCAGCAACAGGTACAAAAAACCCATGCGTAGTATCAATGCAAATTGATGCTCAAAGCCCTTCTGATTTTCAGATTATTGCCTCTGCCATTACAGGTTCCCTCTATATTGATGGCCTTGCCGATGGTATTTTACTTTGTGCTGGTAAAAATGTGCCGCATGAACTGGTTAGAGATACCTCGTTTGGCATTCTGCAGGCAGCAAGGGTGAGAATGACAAAAACGGAGTTTATCTCGTGCCCTGGATGTGGCCGCACCCTTTTTAACCTAAACAGCACGCTACAAAAGGTAAAGCAACGATTATCGCATTTAAAAGGGCTTAAAATTGGCGTTATGGGTTGTATAGTAAATGGCCCTGGTGAGATGGCCGATGCCGATTATGGCTATGTTGGGTCGGGTCCTGGCAGGATAACCCTTTACTGCCGAAAGGAAGTGATAAAGAAAAACATCCCCGAAGAAAATGCTGTTGATGAGCTAGTTGCAATTATTAAGGCGAATGGTGAATGGATTGAAAGGGAATAGATTATTTAATTCAGTATAAAAAGACAATCTTCACTCCATTCCTTTTTGATTTTTTAGCAATAGGAACTACCTTAGCTAACTGGGGACACAAAATTATTGGTTGATAAAAATGGCAAGAATTCTTGTAGTAGACGACGATTCGAGTTTCTGCATTATGCTCCATACTTTCCTCACAAAGAAAGGGCATGATGTTGATGAAGCATTCTCGGTTAACGAGGCACTTAGGTTATTCAACGACGGCAACTATGATATAATTCTTGCTGATTATAGGCTGCCCGATGGCTCTGGACTTGATATTCTTACCCAGGCAAAAGCATTAAAGCCAAGCACTGGCGTAATTATTATGACTGGCTATGCTGATATCCGTATGGCGGTTAAAATGGTTAAGTTAGGCGCTTTCGACTACGTTGCCAAACCCATAAATCCCGATGAAATTCTCCTTACGATACAGAATCTGCTAAACCAAAAGCAATCTGGCACCAACGCTGCCAAAAATACTGAAGCCAAAGTTCTGGCAAGTTCAACATTTATTCAGGGCGATAGTGAAAACGCTAAGGAGGTTAAGGAGTATATCAGCTTGGTGGCGCCAACCAACCTCTCAGTTATTATTCAGGGCGATAGTGGTACAGGAAAGGAGTATGTAGCTCGTAAAGTCCATGAACAGAGTAAGCGAAGTGCAAATCCATTTGTGGCAGTTGACTGTGGAGCGCTTTCAAAGGATTTGGCGTTAAGCGAGTTTTTTGGTCACATAAAAGGTTCTTTCACAGGTGCAATATCCGACAAAACAGGCCATTTTGAAGTAGCCAATGGCGGAACCATATTCCTGGATGAAATAGGAAACCTTACCTACGAAATGCAGGTAAACCTGCTAAGAGCCATACAGGAGCGGAAAATTAAACCCATTGGTAGTAACCGTGAAATTAAGGTTGATGTTCGCATTATTGTTGCCACCAACGACGACTTGAAAGGTGCTGTTGTCCAGGGTAAATTTCGCGAAGACCTCTATCATCGCCTCAACGAGTTTACAATACATGTGGCCCCATTATCCGAGCGAATAAAGGATTTGCCTCTGTTTGCCAACCATTTCTTAATGCAAGCAAATAGCGAACTCGCAAAGCATATCGACGGTTTTAGTGATGAAGTGATAGAGATATTTAACCAATACGTTTGGCCTGGTAATATCCGTGAACTCAGAAATGTAATACGTAGAGCCGTGCTTGTTGAACAAGGAAAAACAGTTGGCACAAAAAGCCTTCCCCCCGAAATTATTGCCAGCAAGCATCGCCAACAACATTTAAGCAAAATCTCTGGCAAACCCGAGAACCTAAAAGACCTAAAAGAGATTGCTGAGAAAGAGATGATTATATCAACCCTTGAAAAAGTGCGGTACAATAAAAGCAGGGCAGCTTTACTCCTCAATATCGACCGTAAAACACTCTACAACAAGATGAAGCAATACGGAATACAAATATAGAACTAACCATCATCAACATTTTCTGAATTATTGTGTTTTTTCTTTAGGGTTGTTTTAAACCCTATGGGTTTGATGCTATCAAAAATAGCACAGATTATTCTTTAATATTTTGCATATATTTGCCCCCATGATGAAATTTATCCGAAAAATTGGCTGGCTATTATCCCTTCTTATATTAAGTGGGATAATACTGCATGGGGCAATTCCGCATCATCATCATCATACTTACAGCGAAATTCATACCTGCTGCGAATCGCATAATCATAACGATGCAGAGAAAAATGAGGTATTGCCCTGTACAATCCTATCCAGTATTTATTTTGAAAACCACAAACCCGAAATACAGATTTATGCTCAAGATGTAAAACCCAACCATTCCGACCACGTTAACAACTCTTGTGAAGAATGCTTTAACCTACATTTTACTCTCGAAGACAACAAATCATCAGTCTTTGTCCCCAAAGACAAACTTTCCGAATCACTCCTCTCCCAATCCTTATCGTTTAGAGGCCCCCCTACTGCTTAAACAGTAAGGACAATCATTTTAAAAACGGTTTAAAATTTAAGCAATCCGCTTTTTTTGAAATCAAAGGTTGTTTACTGTATTCTGAATTGAGCAATCTGTCATGCAGGTTATAGCTCATAAATTATTGCAGTTAAAACTCAGATTCACAACATCTTTTACCAAAAACATTATGAGATATTTTGCATTACTTATTGCAGTTGCATTTCTAGCTGTCTCGTGCCAAAATGAGCAAGGACACGATTTGCTGGGCTGCGGTCACGACCACTCCAAAGATGACAAACATAGCCACGCTCACACTTCAACAGAGCCAAATGCTACTATTGATGATGGCGAACATGAACACGAACATGAACTATATGGAATAATTCACATTCAATACACTCCGTTTGGTGAGGTAATAAAAAGCGGTGGCGAAATTATGCCTGCTCGTGGCGATGAACAGGTTGTAGTGGCTAACCATGGCGGACTCGTTTCCTTTGCCAGTAATGGGATGCAGGAAGGCATTGCCGTAAAAACCAATCAACAGTTAATAACGCTCTCGTCAGGAGGATTGGTCCACGATAACCTTGAAGTGGGCTACCTTGAGGCCAAGGCTCAATCCGACAAGGCTAAAACTGATTTTGAACGTGCAGCCAAACTAATGGCCGATACCATTATTGCCGAAAGTGAATTTTTAGATGCCAAGTTAACCTTTGAAAGAAAACGACTCGCCTTCGATAATATCCGCAGAAACTATGAATCAGGGGGGCAAAAGGTACTCTCTCCCGTTGGTGGATTTGTAAAGGCAATTCACGTTACCGAAGGCGAATTTGTGCAAACGGGCCAGCCTCTTGTAACTATCTCACAGAATAAACGGTTAGTAATAAAGGCCGATGTTCCTCAGGATGCAATCCCTAAGTTAGGGAGCATACGGGCTGCCAATTTTGTTACTCCCTACGATGGGAATATCTACTCCACACCTGAACTCAACGGCAAACTTGTTTCCTGGGGAAAATCAACCATAAAGGGCAGTTTCTACATCCCCATTTTCTTTGAGGTTGATAATAAGGACGGTTTAATCCCTGGTACTTTCATTGAGGTTTACCTTAAAACTACTGCCACAGCCGAGTCCATTGCCATTCCTAATTCGGCACTGCTCGAAGAGTTTGGCAGCCACTACGTTTTTGTTGACAACGAAGCTGGTTGGGAAAAAAGATATGTTAAGATTGATGGCACTGATGGTAAACTGGTTCGCATTGTAGATGGGCTAAAAGTAGGCGAGCATATCGCCACAAAAAACGTATCGAGAATTAAGCTCACGCTAATGTCGGGTCAACTGCCCGAGCATGCACACGTTCATTAATTTACTGGCATACTGGTTATGCCGACTTTTATGTTTTTGCAAGCAAATGCGTATTGCGGACAAAGCAATTTAATTTTTAGAGAGGCTATTTAATGTAACTGTAAAATTGCTTCTCTCGACACAAAACGTCGGTATCGCCTGCCCGCCGCAGACACGCAATAAAATCAACAATAACTATGCTAAATAGAATAATATCATATTCGCTCAGTAGTCGCCTGCTAGTTCTAATCCTTGGTTTAATCCTGCTCATAGGTGGCACCTGGATTACCACAACCACTGAGGTGGATGTTTTCCCCGACCTTAACGCTCCCACCGTGGTGGTGATGACCGCTGCCTCTGGTATGGCTCCCGAGGAGGTAGAGAAAATGGTTACTTTCCCCATTGAAACATCCGTAAATGGAGCCACTGGCATTCGACGCGTACGCTCCGCCTCATCCATGGGGCTATCCACGGTTTGGGTTGAGTTCGACTGGGGAATAGACATTTACAATGCCCGCCAAATTGTAAGCGAACGGCTTATGTTTGTTGCCGATGAACTCCCGCGTGGCGTAAACCGACCCATGCTAATGCCCCAATCGAGCATAATGGGCGAAATAATGCTCTTTGCCCTTACATCCGAGGAGACAACTCCTCTGGAATTACATACCATAGCATCGTGGACCCTTCGCCCATTGCTGCTTTCCATTGGTGGTGTGGCCGAGGTATCGTACATAGGTGGTGAGGATAAGGAGTATCAAATCCTTGCCAATCCGCTTAAAATGAAATACTATAATGTTTCGTTGGAGGAACTTCACCAAGCTTGCGATGAGCAAAACACCAATGTTCCAGGAGGGTTTATAGAGCAATACGGTAATAAATACCCAGTAGTAGGGCGTTCGCGCACGAGTAATCCTGAGGAGATTGGAAGTACGGTGATTAAAACGGCCAATGGCTATCCCATTACCATTTCAGATGTAGCCACTGTTAAGATTGGTGCTGCACCCAAGGAGGGGGAGGGCTCTTATAGGGGCAAAAAAGCCGTTATAGTCACCGTTACCAAACAACCCAATGTGAATACACTAGAGTTAAGCAAAAAGATAAAGGATGCTTTAACAGATGTGCAAGTTACCCTACCGTCTGATGTTCAAATTCACACGGATATCTTTGAGCAAGCTACCTTTATCAACACATCCATAAAAAACGTACAAAAAGCGCTAATTGAGGGAGCAATCCTTATTGTGGTAGTGCTACTTATCTTTCTGATGAACTTCCGCACAACCATAATCTCAGTGGTGGCAATCCCAGTATCTATTCTGATTACACTTGTAACCCTTAGGTGGATGGGGCTAACAATTAATACGATGAGCTTGGGTGGAATGGCCATAGCCATTGGCTCTTTGGTTGATGATGCCATTATTGATGTGGAAAATGTTTACAAACGACTTAGGCAAAATCATCAACTCCCCGATGACAAGAAGAAACCCACCCTTGAGGTGGTTTACGATGCTTCGGCTGAGATACGCTCATCAATTTTCAACGCAACGCTAATTATTGTTGTAGCATTTATTCCGCTCTTCTTTCTTAGCGGAATGGAAGGGCTTATGCTCAAGCCACTGGGCGTATCGTTTATCGTTTCGCTTTTTGCATCAACCCTAGTTGCACTTAGCCTTACACCCGTGATGTGCAGCTATATGCTTACCAGCAAAAAACAACTTGAGCGTAACAACAAGGGTAGTTGGGTAGAAATCAACTTCACCAATGCCTACGCAAAGGTTCTGAGGAAATCACTCAAATACAAAAAGATAATTATTGGTGGTACCGTGGCGCTTTTTGCCTTATCGGTTGTAGTGCTGGCGTTTCAAGGTCGTAGCTTCTTACCACCATTCAATGAGGGTTCGCTAACCATAAATCTGGCAACCATACCTGGCGTTTCGCTTGAGGTATCCGATGATATTGGCCGTCAAGCGGAGGAACTCCTGCTATCCATCCCCGAGGTAACCTCTGTTGGACGCCGTACAGGTAGAGCAGAACTCTCAGAACATTCGTTCGATGTAAATCAATCGGAAATTGACGCACCCTACCAACTTCAAAATCGCAGTAGGTGGGCTTTTTTACACGAGGTGCGCGAAAAACTAAACACGCTTGAGGGCGTGGTAATTGAGGTGGGACAACCCATTAGCCATAGGATTGATGCGATGCTCTCGGGGCATAACGCAAATATCGCCATTAAGGTTTTTGGCTACGATTTGAACAAGATGTACGCAATTAGCACCGAGATTAGCGAAGCAATTGAGGATATTGAGGGTATTGGTGACCTTGCTGTGGAACAGCAAATTGAAATTCCGCAGATACAAATCCAACCCCGCAGGCAAATGCTTGCCCGTTATGGAATACCCATCACAAAATTTAACCAATTTGTTACTACGGCCTTTAGCGGCGAAAAAGTTTCCGATGTATTTGAGGGCGATAAAAACTTTCCCATGGTACTTCGATTTGATGAGGATTTTCGGAACTCATTGGGCTCAATTGGCGAAGCTCCAATAAGTACTGAAACAGCTAAGGAGGTTCCCCTTAAGTATGTAGCTGATGTTGTTAGCACCTCGGGACCCAACACCATAAATCGCGAAAATGTACAGCGCAAAATTGCCATTAACATTAACGTGGGTAACCGCGACCAGTTAAGCGTTGTGAATGATATAAAGGAACGTATTGAAACCTCCGTCTCACTCCCTGTGGGGTATAGAGTTGAATACGGCGGACAGTTTGAGAGCGAATCACAAGCATCTAAAAGATTGTTGCTTGCATCAATCCTTAGCATTGCTGCCATATTCTTACTTCTTTACCATGAGCTAAAAAAGCCTGCCCTGTCGGCCATTGTGCTATCGAACCTGCCGTTGGCACTTATAGGTGGAGTAATGGCTATCTGGTTATCCTCCGGGATGTTAAGTATTCCTGCCATAATTGGGTTTATTACCCTTTTTGGAATAGCCACCCGAAATGGTATCCTTTTAATATCAAGGTATGAGGCTCTTAAAAAAGAGGGGCTAACACTAATTGATAGGATTGTAGAAGGCTCACGCGATAGGCTTATGCCCATTGCCATGACTGCCCTAACCACCGCTTTAGCTCTTGTGCCACTTGCTCTATCGGGCGATAAACCTGGCAACGAGATACAAAGCCCAATGGCAGTGGTAATTCTTGGCGGACTGTTAAGTTCTATTCTCCTAAATATGTTTGTGGTGCCTGCAATATATATGGTTTATGAAGGGCGGAGAAAGCAAAGCAACACTGAAGTTTTGTAAAAAAAGAAAAACACAATCGATGAAACATTCATGTTAACAACGTTAACACACAGGAGAATGACTACTCCATGAATGTTTTATGTGGCAATTGAAAGGTAAATTATAAGCACATGAAACGA
>JAQUJY010000008.1:0-37708 GCA_028680705.1 Bacteroidales bacterium | reverse complement strand
CAATTGAAAGGTAAATTATAAGCACATGAAACGAATATCATCCATATTAATAATAGTGGCATTTGCCACAACGGTTCTTGCCCAATCGGGCATAAACGAAGCGCTTGTGCAAATTGAGGAAAATAGTCCAAGAATTACATCCATTAGGGCACATTTCGATTACCTCAAGGCCGATGCAAGAACAGAGCTAACCCCGCCAAACCCAAGTATTGAGGGTGGGCGGTTTCCCGCCGTTGAGGGTGCTGGAATGAAGTATGCTTGGGGCGTGAACCAAAGCTTTGAGTTCCCTACGGTTTACGCTAAGCGTGCAAAACTTGCTAAAATTAACGATAAATTTGCCGACGCAAGTTTCAGTGCCGCAAGGCAAGAAGTACTACTCGATGCAAAGTACACGCTTTTAGAGTCTATCCACACAAAGCGCATGCTAATCGAGTTTCGCCGTCGCGAGGCTTTTGCCCGCAACATGCTAGCAATTATACAGAAAAAGTTGGATGCTGGGCAAACAACCATAATGGACTTGAATTATGCCAAGTTAAGGGTTTCGGAAATCACTCAAAGTGTAAAAGATATTGAAGCACAGGTTGATATAATAGCCAAGCGAATCTTTGTAATGAATGGGAACCTGCCCATTACCATTTCCGACTCAATCCTAATTTTATCACCCTTACCGCCTAAAGACTCATTAATGGCCGAGTATGCTATTAACGACCCAAGAAGGACTGCACTCGACTACATGGTTGATGTGGCTCAAACAAACAAGCAATTGGTATCCCATCAGGGTTTGCCCGAACTAAGTATTGGTTATGAGTCGGAAAAAAACGATGCCGAACATTTTATGGGTTTCCGTGCTGGGCTGTCCATACCCCTTTGGGGAAATGCTGGAAAAAGTAGAGCCGCTAAGATTAAGGTTAACGCCACTCAAACTGAACAGCAAAGCCAAATCCAACTGATTCAGCTAGAGTATGATGAACTATACCTAAACGCGAATAGCACAAAAGCACGGCTTGATGAGCTAAAGCAAGCTCATGCGGACTTTAATAACTTAACCCTTTTGCGCCGCGCATTAGAGGCGGGGCAAGTTTCAATTATCAACTTTTTTAATGAGATTACATTCCTGTACGATATTACTGACAGGATTATGGCACTTGAATTGGAATACGCTAAGTACTATGCAGAACTGCATAGGTTTGAGTTATAAAATTTAGTTCATCATTGCACAATCATAAAACAAAATAGCTCTAGAGGGTGTTCTGCACTCACCTGTAAGATGCTTTTATGATGTGAAATAATAAATAAAACACAAAAACTTTAAAACGCTAAGGAAACTTTCTTCCCTTAGCGTTTTTTTGTTCTTGTATTCTGTAGAAAAAACAAATAGTATCCAACCCAGCTATTCTTTGTTACTTATTTTGAGTATTCATACCTTTAACAATTAATTCAAAACTTTGTCCTATGAAAAAAACATACCTATGGTTAATGCTAGTCTTAGTTGTATCGGTATCGTGCAACACTAATCAGCAGACAACCGAATCAATTATTGGACCTTCAAATATTAAGGTCGAGAATGGAATTCTCTCTCCTGAAGTGCTATGGGCCTTTGGTCGCCTTGGCGAGGTAGCCGTTTCGCCCAATGGCGAAAAAATTGCCTACACCGTTTCGTACTACTCAATTGAGCAGAACCGAAGCAACAGTGAAATATTTGTTATGAATACGGATGGTACCAATAACCGTCAAATAACAAAGACCAGTGCCCACGAGTTTAACCTCGTTTGGGTTAACGACAATTCGCTTGCATACCTATCCACTGAAGGCGAAACCGCTCAAATTTGGACTATCAATCCGGATGGCACAAATCCAAAGCAAATTTCCAACTTCGACAGTGATATCAACGGGTTTTCCATTTCGCCCAATGGCGATAAGATTCTTTTTACTAGTGAGGTAAAGGTTGATGATGCTGTTGCCGACATCTACCCAGACCTACCTAAAGCAAGCGGTTTAATGTATGATGACCTAATGTACCGCCACTGGGATACCTGGGAGGATGGCTACTACAGCCATATTTTTGTTGCCGATTTTACTGGCGACAAGGTGCTAAATGCAAAAGATATTATGCCCAATGAGCCTTACGACACTCCGTTAAATCCATTTGGAGGGATGGAAGAAATCTCGTGGACTACTTACGGAAAAGGAATTGCCTACACCTGCAAAAAACTAACCGGTAAGGATTACGCATTTAGCACAAACTCCGATATCTACCTTTATAAACTTGAAACGGGCGAAACCACAAACCTTACCAAAGGGATGATGGGGTACGATAAACAACCAGTTTTTGCGCCTGATGCAGGAAAGGTGATTTGGTTATCGATGGAGCGTGCTGGTTTCGAGGCCGATAAGGAGCGTTTATTTATGATGGACATTAAATCGGGCGAGAAAACATATTTAACCGCAGACTTCGATTATTCTCCTTCAGATATGAAATGGTCTGCCGATGGAAAATCAATCTACTTTGTAGCGGGCGTTGAGGCAACACATCAAATTTACAGGTTGGATATTGCATCCAAGGAAATTAAGCCAATAACTGAAGGCCTCCACGACTATCACTCCGTTGCTCTGGCTGGCAGTAAGCTAATTGGCACCAAGGTTTCAATAACATCACCAGCAGAGATTTTTAGCATTAATCCCGAAACTGGGGAGGAGCAGCAAATCTCCACAATTAACAAGGAAATACTTGACCAGCTAACTATGCCCACGGTTGAGCGTCGCTGGATTAAGTCGAGCGATGGTAAGATGGTGCATACCTGGATAATTCTTCCCCCAAACTTCGATAAAGCAAAGAAATATCCAACACTCCTCTACTGCGAGGGTGGCCCACAAAGTCCAGTTAGCCAGTTTTGGAGCTACCGCTGGAACTTCTCCATTATGGCATCAAATGGTTACGTTGTTGTCGCTCCAGCTCGTAGGGGTTCGTTAACATTCGGGCAAAAATGGACCGACGAAATAAGTAAAGACCACGGTGGCCAAGAAATGCGCGACCTACTTGCAGCAATAGATGAGGTTAAACTAGAGCCCTGGGTTGACGAGGACCGCTTGGGTGCAATAGGTGCTAGCTATGGCGGATACACCGTATTTTGGTTGGCAGGCAATCACAATAAGCGTTTCAAGGCATTTATTTCGCACTGCGGCGTATTTAACTCCGATATGGAGTACATGACCACCGAGGAGATGTTCTTTGATGATTGGGAAATGGGCGGAGCACCATGGGAAACAGACAATAAAGTTGCCATGAATAGCTACAAGCAAAGTGCGCATAGATTCGTAAAGAATTGGGATACACCTATTCTGATAATCCACGGAGGAAAAGATTTTCGTATCCCTTACCCTCAGGCTATGGCAGCCTTCAATTCGGCTCAAATGCTTGGTGTACCAAGCAAGTTTTTATTCTTCCCCGACGAAAACCACTGGGTACTAAAACCCCAGAATGGTATTCTTTGGCAAAGGGAGTTTAAGGGCTGGCTAGATAAGTGGTTGAAGGAATAAAACTAAAAATATTACTAACCCTGTCAGAATTTAAAATTTTGGCGGGGTTAGTTGTTTATAGAATACCGCAAAAAAACATTTGGTTCTATAACGCTAGAACTCCAATAACTTCACCCCTTCGGGGTTATGGATTGTAATAACTTTCTCTTCTAAAATAATGCACCCCTAGGGGGTTGAAGCCCCACGTAATACAATTTACTGGAATAATTCCACCCCCTCGGGGTTATAAATTACTAAAACCCTCTCTTCTACAGTAATTACACCCCTTCGGGGTTATGGGTTATAATATTCTTCTACCCTAAAATAATTGTATTTATCAAGAGTTTGAGTTTAATTTATCTACCCGCTTCCTTCATTAAAATTAGTATTGATAAAAGCCCGAAGGGCTGATATTATTTTAGAAAGTTTAGGAAACAGTCCTTTTAAACCCCGAAGGGGTGGTATTTTTATTGATTATTAAATGTGAGAAATTTAAACCCCAGAGGGGTGACATTATAAATACTACAGCTTTTGTTCTTTAACGATTGGTTTATTTTTCCAATAAATCCCTCCGGGATTAAACCTGTTATAATTCGCTCATCTAATCCTGTTAGAATTCAAAATTTTGACAATGTTAATTGGCTTTTACAGCCAATTAACCTGTGAGAACCCCATAGAAGCGAATATTACAAAAAGTTAGAAAATGAGAGTATAAGCTGTTTAATAACAAAGTCAAACTTTTCGAAACTAATACCCCACTATAATAGAATTATTGAAGCAGGTGTACAGGTTATGATTAATGAAACCGACCCTAAGAAAGCCATTGGATTATTTGAACTTAATGGTGAAAATGAATTAGTTTACCCAAATTGTAATTCCAGTAATGTTAAGGTAAGTTTAGGAAAGAAGATTATTACTGCTTTACTTTCAATGCTATCAGGTGTCCCTTTTAGTAAAAAAAAAACGTAAATCACGCCCCTGTAAGGGCAAGTTAAATATATTATATGTTTTACGAGGCGTAGTTCAGCCCGTATTAAGCTGCGCAAACTAAAAACATTCTCGATGAAATTAAATGTTTACAGCGTATATGGTTCCCACATATTTGTGCAAACTCAACGGGGTCGAATATTCTACGTTTATCACTTTGTCTTTCGAATATGCATTTTCAAATGTGAATAAATTCAGCATCGTCGACTGAAAAACGGACCGTTTTTTAACTAACTATCAGGCAGTTGCGCTGTTTGTTATAAATAAAGCAACTTTCTTTGTTATGTTCATACCCATTTTATCGTTATTAGTGTAGAATGAATAAGACAGAATTTAAATATAAAGTATTTGCACTATCTGAGCATTTGTTTCCTATGGTCTCTCGAATGCTTGGAAATTATGCAGACGCAGAAGATGCCATTCAAGAAATAATGATAAAACTCTGGGCAAAACGTAAGCAAATTGGGCAACACCCAAATATCTCAGGTTTTGTATTCTTAACAGCTCGCAATTACTGTATTGATTTAATGAGAAAGAAGAGGCTAGAGATTTATGACTATCCTTTGCAACTAGAGATATTAAAATCAGAAAATGGGCAAGAACAGTTGGAATGGAAAGAGTTAAATGCTGTAATAAAAAACATTATTGAAAGCCTACCCGAACAACAGAGAAAAATTATAATGATGCGAGACATAGACGGTTATGAATTTATTGAAATAACTGCTGCCACACAACTTAACATTGAACATGTGAGAGTTTTGTTATCACGAGCAAGAAAAGAGGTAAGTATAAAATTAGGAAAAACATATAGCTATGAAAGAGGGTAAAGTTGAAAGATTAATTAAAAAATACAAAGAGGGAAACACTACTTTAAACGAAGAAAAGTTCTTGTTTGACAATGCTCAAAACTCAGAACCTTCATTCGAAGTATGGGCCACTTTCGTGAGAAACAACAAAATGGAAGCACCAAAGAATTTTAATGATACATTATGGGAATCATTTCAAAATAAACGAATTAGAAAACGCAAGATATTAGTTGGAATCATGTCAGCAGCAGCTACAGTTATATTACTAATTTCTCTTTCTATAACCACCCCACGACAAAAGGAACTCACCTATGCTGAGAAAGAAGCGTTGTTAAATCAAGCTCTTAGTATGGTATCTAATTCAGAACGAGCAGAGATTCCACAAAACATTATTTATGAAAACGAAATGCTTATTATTTATACAACTACCGAATAACTAATTCCAACCAAATATTTACTAACAAGCAAACAATTAAAAATATGAAAAACTTAATTCTAACTGCATGTGTAGTGTTACTATCATTTTCGTTAATTCAAGCACAAGAGAGTAACGAAATAACAGATAAAAGTTCAATACAGGAAAAGTTTCAAATTAAGCTAAAAGATGGTGTAAAATCAGATATTTATGTTGATGATAAAAAATTCGATTTTCCCTTGGATTTATTAGACGCAAATAAAATTGCTGCCGTAAGTGTTATTACTGGTGATAAGGCAATAAAGGAGTACAATTCAAAGAATGGCGTGCTGCTTATTGTAACCAAAAAAAAGATGGAAGAATTACGTCAATCTAAGGGAAAAGTTAAGGATTATAGTACTATGGAGAATGCCCCAGTGGTAATTATTAATGGAGAGAAATGTGACCAAGAAATACTTCAAAAAATATCCCCTGATGATATTGAAAGAATCGACATAGTTAAAGGTCAGGAGGCTTTAGAAAAGTACAACGCTGCTAACGGTGTTATAATCGTAACAACTAAAAAAGGGAAGAAAAAATAAATCAGCATTTTAAATTATAAGTCGAATTGGGAAAATACCAATACGTATTACCCGAAGCATTATTAAACGTAGGTTTATACTTCCTTTTTAAGTCTTTTTGACCAAACCTTTCGGTTGCCGAAATAAGTTCCTGACTTCGTCATTGCGACATCCATTTTAAAATTCAGCCCAGGGCTGAGTCCCTTCTATATTATACTACTGTGGGTTTACCGGTAAACCCACAGTTATTGAAATAATGCTCCTTTGGAGTATTTAATTAAGAAAGGCTAATTGATTAGCAGGGCTTTAGCAAAAATCGAAATTTTGCAATACCCACCCATTGTTAAAATATAATAGGTTATCCAATCAAATCCCTCACCACCACCGATGCCATTAGGCAACCAAATATTGGGGGCATATACGATATGGTACCAAGGGTTGATTTTTTGTTCGGTTCATCTTCGCACAAAACCATGGCATGCTCGGGCACCTCTTCGGTTGAAAAAACAACCTTAAATCCTTCTCTAATGTCAAACCTACCAAGTCGTTTGCGCAAAATTCTGGCTAGAGGACAGATGCGCGTTTTTGAAAAATCTGCAACCTCAACCTTTGATGGGTCTAATTTCCCTCCGCTACCCATAGAACTCACTAGTTTGAGCCCCTTTCGAAGTGTGTGATAAATTAAATATATTTTGGGAGAAAGAGTATCAATGGCATCAACAACGTAATCGTACCCATTATCAAGGATTTCAACCATTCTTTGGTCGCGAATATACTCCTGGATTACATGCAACTTTAAATTAGGATTTATATCCAAAAGTCGTTCCCCCATAACTTGGACTTTGGCCTCACCAACAGTACTTTTCAAGGCAGGTAGCTGTCTGTTTCTGTTAGTATGCTGAATAAAATCACCATCAACTATTGTCATCTCCCCCACACCCGCACGACAAATTTGCTCGGCAGCATACGCCCCAACTCCTCCTAAACCAACCACTAAAACATGGCACTCACTAAGTTTTAGAAGGTCCTCTGTACCCAATAAAAGCTTTGTTCTTTCTAACCAATCCATTGGCAAAAATATTCCTTAAATTGGATGCAAATTTACCATCCTTTACGATAAAAAAAAGGGATGACTTGCTAATTAAGTCGAATTGAAACATGTTGTATAACAAGTTGATATATGCTAAATAGCTCATCTATTAACAATGCCGAATCAATCATTACATACTACTTTTATAAATAAATATAAAACAACTCTAAGTTATGAAAATATCACATATTGAACACATTGGAATAGCAGTGAAAAGTTTGGATGAGGCCATTCCTTTTTACGAAAGCCTTCTTGGACTTAAGTGCTACAATATAGAGGAAGTAAAGGAACAAAAAGTTAAAACCGCCTTCTTTAAGGTAGGTCAAACAAAGATTGAGCTCCTTGAATCAACTGATGCTGAGGGACCAATTGGCAAATTTCTTGAAAAAAGGGGCGAGGGCGTACATCATATTGCCTATGCCGTTGAAAATATTGAAGAACAACTTAAAACGGCAGAAGAGAACGGAATTAGGCTAATTGATAAAACACCACGCAAAGGTGCTGAGGGTCTCGATATCGCATTTCTTCATCCCAAATCGACCTTTGGTGTACTCACTGAGCTGTGTGAAAATAAGAACAAATAAGTAAGTACACATTTAAAAATATTAAGCAATGGATAAGACTCAAAAGCAGAAGATTCAGGATTTAATTGAGCTTAGAGAAAAGGCCAAACTTGGTGGAGGCCAAAAGCGCATTGATGCTCAACATAAAAAAGGAAAATACACAGCTCGTGAGCGTATAGATATGCTACTCGATGAGGGTAGTTTCGAAGAATTTGATATGTTCGTTTCCCATCGTTGTAGCGATTTTGGATTAGAAAAAGAATCCTATCTATCCGATGGTGTAGTTACTGGGTATGGCACTATTGACGGACGCATCGTTTACGTTTTTTCTCAGGATTTTACCGTTTTCGGTGGTTCATTATCGGAAATGTTTGCCGAAAAGATTTGCAAAATAATGGATATGGCCATGAAAGTGGGTGCACCCGTTATTGGCATTAACGATAGTGGTGGAGCACGTATCCAAGAGGGTGTAAAGAGTTTGGGCGGATATGCTGATATCTTCCTGCGCAATATTCTTGCTTCGGGAGTTATCCCCCAAATTTCGGCCATTTTTGGGCCTTGTGCCGGTGGTGCTGTCTACTCACCTGCTCTCACAGACTTTATTCTAATGAACCGTAGTACAAGCTATATGTTTGTTACCGGTCCAAAGGTTGTGAAAACAGTAACCGGCGAAACAGTAACTGCAGAAGAACTTGGCGGAGCCGATATTCACGGTTCAAAATCGGGCGTTGCACACTTTGTTTCAGAATCGGAGGAAGAAGGGATTTTAATTATTAGAAAGCTTTTAAGCTACCTTCCACAGAATAACCTAGAGGACCCTCCAATAGCACCTTGCGATGACCCAATTGACAGACTCGAAGATTTGCTTAACGAGATTATACCCGAGGAATCGAATAAGGCCTACAATATGCTTGATGTTATTGAAGCGGTTGTTGACTATGGCGAATTCCTTGAGGTACAACGTCACTACGCTCCTAACATTATTACTGGTTTTGCTCGCTTTAACGGAATGTCGGTGGGAATAGTAGCTAATCAGCCACAATATATGGCTGGTGTACTCGATATCAATGCATCGCGCAAAGCGGCACGTTTTGTTCGTTTTTGCGACGCATTTAACATCCCTGTTGTTACTTTAGTTGATGTTCCTGGCTTTCTGCCTGGTACCGGACAAGAATACAACGCAATTATTCTTAATGGAGCCAAGTTAATGTTTGCCTATGGCGAGGCTACTGTTCCTAAGGTAACAATTATTCTCCGCAAGGCATATGGTGGAGCTTACGATGTGATGAGTTCAAAACATCTCCGTGGCGACATTAACTATGCATGGCCAGGTGCTGAAATTGCGGTAATGGGTCCCAAAGGTGCTATTGAAGTATTGCATAGCCGTGAACTTAAAGGTATTGAAGACCAAAAGGCCAAAGCCGCATTCTTACTAGAGAAGGAAAATGAGTATAAGGATAAGTTCGCAAACCCATATGTAGCCGCAAAATTTGGTTACATTGATGACGTTATTGAACCCCGAAATACTCGATTCCGCGTTATTAGGGCGTTACAATCCTTACAAACTAAAAAGGATGTTAACCCCCCACGCAAACATTCTAATATACCACTTTAATTAACAGCGCAAATGAATATATCCCTAACATTACTGAACGCTGCCGAAGCCTCTAGAAATGTTGCCGAGGAGTTTGTAAAGCAAGACCCATATGGAGCGGCAATGGCAGCAATTGCAATGATTTCCGTACTTTCTGTGCTAGCTCTTGTGGCAATTATTTTTCAAAATATCGACAACATGATTAACTTCTTTAGCAAGGTTTTTACTCGAAAAGAAAAAAGCCAAGGTGAAGTTGGTGTTCAAGAAAAAATAAAGTCAAGTGGCGATGAGATTGCCGCCATTGCATTAGCATTATATCTGTATAGAAACGAGTTGCACGACCACGAGAGTTTAACCCTTACCATGAACAAGATTTCAAAGACATACTCGCCCTGGAGCAGCAAGATATACGGAGTTATGAATAGAGCAGTTTTACGAACCCCATACTCGAAATAACAAGTCAAAAAATGAAGAAATATAATCTTACCATACACGGCAACCAATACGAGGTAAATATTACTTCGGTTGAGGACAATATTGCCGAAATTGAGGTTAATGGTACAAACTATACGGTTGAAGTTGATAAGGTAATTCAGCAAACCAAAACACCCAAAATTGTACGTCAACCCTCCATACCCTCTACCGATAGCCATCCCTCTACTGCCAAAACAAGTTCCCCATCAGCCCCTAAAGGTGCTGGCCACGTTAAATCGCCCCTACCAGGAGTTATTCTTGATTTATTTGTAAAAGAGGGTGATATGGTTACAAAAGGACAAAAATTACTGTGCCTTGAGGCAATGAAGATGGAGAATAATATTGACTCCGACAAGGACGGGAAAATCATCAAAATTAATGTAAATAAGGGTGACACGATTATGGAAGGCGACATCCTAGTAACCATAGGAGAGTAGTATTATGGAAGGAAGTAGTTTTTGGAGTTTTATATCAAATCAACTCCTCCAGTTTTTTAGCGGTACCGGTTTTGCCAACTTTACACTGGCTCATGGAGTAATGATTGCCATTGGCCTATTTTTTATATTCCTAGCAATAACTAAAGAGTGGGAACCATTATTGCTTATCCCCATAGGATTTGGAATTATTATGGGTAACATTCCATTTGTCGAAGGTTTTGAGATTGGAATATACGAGGACGGCTCTGTACTAAATTACCTGTACTTTGGGGTAAGGTATGGAATTTATCCTCCCCTAATTTTCTTGGGAATTGGGGCAATGACAGATTTCTCTGCCCTAATATCAAACCCAAAGTTAATTCTTGTGGGTGCTGCAGCACAGTTTGGTATATTTGGAGCCTATGCTATTGCTTTGGCACTAGGTTTTACTGGTGCCGAAGCAGGAGCCATAGGTATCATTGGAGGTGCTGATGGACCAACTGCAATTTTTATTAGTTCAAAACTAGCACCACATCTTATGGGTGCAATTGCCATATCGGCATACTCGTACATGGCATTAGTACCGGTTATTCAACCACCGCTAATGAAACTTCTTACCTCGCCAAAAGAGCGTGTAATAAGAATGAGACCACCACGTACAGTTAGTAAACTAGAGAAAATTCTTTTCCCAATCATTGGATTCTTACTCACCGCCTTTGTGGTTCCAAGTGGGCTGCCTCTTCTTGGTATGCTTTTCTTCGGAAATCTTCTAAAAGAAAGTGGAGTAACCAAGCGCCTTGCTGAAGCTGCACGTGGGCCAATAGTTGATATTGTAACCATCCTGCTAGGATTAACGGTTGGTGCATCAACGCAAGCCAGCGTTTTTCTTAACACTTCGTCGCTACTAATTTTTGGACTAGGTGCGCTCTCATTTGTTATTGCAACAACTGCAGGTGTTTCATTTGTTAAGTTTATGAACCTGTTCCTAAGTAAGGATAATAAGATTAACCCATTAATTGGTAACGCTGGAGTATCGGCAGTACCTGCCAGTGCCAGAGTATCACAAATGATAGGATTGGAATACGATAAAACCAACTATCTGCTTATGCATGCTATGGCACCTAACGTTGCAGGAGTTATTGGTAGCGCTGTTGCAGCAGGTATTCTTCTTAACTTTCTATACTAGTACACACATATATTTAGTAAAAACCGACAGAAAACTCTGTCGGTTTTTTTATATTTACATTTTAAAGTTTTCAGCAATAACAGTTTAAGCGCCGATTAAATGACACGTAAAGAGCGATACCAAAAGGTAATAGACTATTTTAAGGAGAATATGCCCGTTGCCGAAACCGAGCTAAACTACACTAACCCGTATGAGCTAATTGTTGCAACAATCCTCTCGGCACAATGTACCGACAAAAGGGTAAATATAATCACTCCACCATTCTTCGATAAATTCCCTACACTCGAAGCACTAGCCGTAGCACAGCAAGAAAATGTATTTGAAGTAATCAAATCCTGTTCATATCCCAACAACAAAGCAAAAAGCCTTGTGGGCATGGCCAAAGGGGTTATGGAACGGTTTAACGGGGAAATACCAAAGGATTTAAACGACCTACAAACCCTACCTGGAGTTGGCCGTAAAACGGCCAATGTTGTGGCATCTGTTGCATTTAACACGCCAGCTATTGCCGTTGATACCCATGTTTTTAGAGTTGCAAAACGAATTGGATTAAGCCACAATGCCAAAACACCACTTGAAACTGAAAAGCAGCTAATGCAGTTTTTACCAAAAGACCTTTGGGCTATAGCGCATCATTGGTTGATACTACACGGGCGTTATATTTGCATTGCCCGTAAACCCAAGTGCCCCGAATGTGGGCTAAAGGAATTCTGTAAATACTACAAGAATAAGGTAAATAAGGAAGGTAAACTTTTGGAATAGTAACTCTATTATCCTCCTTTAGCACATATCTAATTACAATGCAGGGAGGCACTAACTGTCACACAAACTAACCTTTTGGAGTGCTTTTAGTTGTTATCTAAATCCTGCCATATTAACGCTGCCGCGCCAATAATAGCAGCATTTTCGCCACTCAAGCCCGAAGGGAGTAGCTGTACCTTATCTCTAAAAACTGAGAGCAGATTCTTTTCCATATGCCTTTTTGTTGGCTCAAAAATCAGCCTACCCGCATTACTCAAACCACCGAAAAGGAAAATTGCTTCAGGACTCAGAATTGCAACAACATCGGCAAGTTTCATACCTAAAATAGCACCCGTATACTCAAAAGCTTCTAACGAAATTGCGTCCCCCTGTTCGGCCAAATGGGCAATTTGCTTTGCCGAAATCTGATTATACGAGTAGTTGCGCAAAGCACTAGGTTCATTGGAGTCGGCAAGAATTTTAAAAGCAGTTCTCCTTAACCCTGGTGCAGAAACATAGGTTTCTAAACAACCCGATTTTCCGCATCCACATTTCCTGCCATAGGCTTTTACGGCGGTATGACCTAGTTCGCCAGCAAAGCCATCGGAACCAAGTAATAACCTGCCATCAACCACAATGCCACTACCCAGACCAGTTCCAAGAGTAATAACAATGAAATTCCTCATCCCCTTGGCTCCGCCATAAAGCATCTCGCCCAATGCCGCTGCATTGGCATCGTTGGTTACAATAACAGGAACTTTAAGATACGACTCGAGTCCACTTCCTAAGGGTAACGACCCTTTCCATTTGAGGTTTACCGCATCAACAATGTTCCCAGTATTATAGCATCCATTTGGAACACCAACCCCTACCCCAGAAAGTGAATAATCGATTGACTGCGATTTTATTAATTTGGATATTTCCGAAGCTAACTGTTCTAAAAACTTATTGAAACTGCTATGAGATTGCGTTGAAAATGAGGTCTGCCCAACGCATTCGCCATCTTTGGTCACCAACCCAACCACGGTGTTTGTTCCGCCAATATCTACTCCCGCAACAATGGTCTTCATCTTTAATATACTTGTTTAAATATCAATCTTGCTCTTGAGCATAATGGTGATATTGTCTTGAAATATCAAAAATAACTGAATTTTGGAGATAGAGCAAAGGCAAATGCTGGATATTGACTAAAATCCAGTAGTTGGTCACAAACATCAGGCTACTCCTTAGTAAGTGTTTGAAAAACCTCTTCCATTTGCATCGATTTTTGCTTAAGCGTAATAACCGTTAGCTTATGCTCTGCACAAAAGGTAAATATGCTAGGCCGTATATCCTCTGCTTTAGTAGTACTTAAAAGCCAACTGTAGGGTTCATCCATCTTAACAACCTCCTCAACACCAGGTATTTTTGCTAAAACACTTTCTTTAACATCATTAATCAATTCAATATGCACGCTTTGCCCCATTACGCTTTGGCTTTTCAGAATATTCTGGGTTGAATCGTTGGCAATTATCTTACCCTTGTTAATAATCATCACACTGCTACAGATGGCCTCAACCTCCTGCATAATATGTGTTGAGAGAAGCACTGTCTTCTCTTTGCCCACATCTACTATAATTTTCCGAATTTCAACAATCTGATTGGGGTCGAGACCGCTTGTGGGTTCGTCGAGAATTAACACCGGTGGCCTATTAAGTAGGGCTTGAGCAAGACCAACACGTTGCCTAAAACCCCTCGATAATTGACCAATCTTTTTGTTCTGTTCGTTTCCAATACCAGTTAGCTCTATGAGCTCGTTTACCCTCCTAACACCAAAACGACCTAGTCCATATATTTTCGATACAAAGCAAAGATACTCCTTAACATACATATCTGTATAAAGCGGATTGTTCTCGGGCAGGTAGCCAATAAACTTTCTAAAATCTTTTGTTCCATCATTTACTGACACTCCGTTCACCTCTACCTCACCCTCAGTGGGTTTCAGGTATCCGGTAATAATTTTCATCATGGTTGATTTGCCTGCACCATTGGGTCCAAGAAACCCTACTACACTTGACGTTGGAACAGAAAACGAAACGTTGTCAAGCGCCTTTTGCTTCCCAAATAGTTTAGTTACCCCCTTTACCGATATTGACATGCCAATACACTTATTGTAAATCCATTTAAATTGATGCTGCGCTACTCATCAACCTCTTCATAATCAACATAGTCACCAACATCCTTATCAACAACCTTCTCCTTTGGAGCTGTTTTGCTCACGTAAACATCACCCTCGGGTCGTTGCTGCTTTTGACTTTGTCCGCCACCATACTTATTCTGAAAGCGTTTGAGGAAAACCCCTGCAAAAAGCCTAAACACATACCCTAGCAAAAAGATAATGAGGAAGAATATAAAAACAAATCGAATTATAAACATTTACTCCTGTGGATTTAAATTGTGGTTAAACCACAAAATTATGATATATAGTGGTTACGCTCAAGCTAAAAAATGGTAAAAATCTACTGCACAGCATAATTCAGCACATATCCGGTTGATGACCCTGCAATTAGGTTAAACGTAGATTTTGACCCTGCAAACCTACCAATGCTGAATGGCGTAACCCCATTTAGCGGAAATCCTTTGTAAAGGCTCCCATCTCCATTTATCAGATATATCTGAGACGATTCTGCGCTTACAACACCCAGTTTTCTATCCCTTGCGCTAAAATGAAAATAGATAACCGTTGGCAGCATAGTTTCCTTAAATTTTTGCGAGAATAGCTCCTTGCCGTTCTGGCTGTAAACACTTAGCTTATTACCATCAAGGAAAATAAAATCATTATTACCATCACCATTCACATCCTGACAATCGAACACATGATTGCTGCTAACCCTTTGTATTGCTTTTGATTCAATTTTTCCATCCAAATAAATATATTTAACAACCCCCAAACTATCGGTTGTAACAAACCGTGGCGATGATGACGAAGCCCTATCGAGCACTATGGCAGCATTATCGGCCTTGGTAAAAAAATCGGATATCTTAATCCTCGTATCCCCTTTGCGGTCGAGAATATACAGTCGGTTGGCATCGGCAAAAACAATGTAATCGCGTGCACCTGCCCTAAGATGCTGTATTTGCTGTTTCACTTCTCGTTCAGAACGGTCAAAATCCCATCCTGATACAATGTTGCCTAATCGATTATATACATACACCTTTCTATCCTCACCCGCAATAAAAAACCGATAGTTTCTATTGTTATCGTAATCGAAAACAGCAACCGGATTTGTTGCAGGCGAAAGGAAATTAACGGGAAAGCCCTCAACATTGTTACCATTCCTATCAACCAGATGTAGCGATGTTTTTGTATTGAAGAGAAGCTGTAACTTGCCATTGCGGTAGGCATCAACCTGATGCACTTCGCCCAAAATTGGCCCTGGCAACGGGCGCTTCCAGAGCACACGTCCCACCTCATTTATTAGGTAGATATTATTGCTGTTATCCTGTACAAATATCTCGCGCCCCTGGGTATTGTGGTTAACCACCAGCTGAGGCTTAATGCTAATGCTTGTGTCTAATCTGGTTTCCCATACGGTTTGGGGTGAATCGTAGGTGTAGGGTGAGTATCTTGCATACACGTTGTGATATACCATGCTTTTACCGCCTGTAAGCTGAATAGCCATGCCCTGTATCCGTCTCATTGCATCGGCTCTAGAGAGTATTCGCGCTGCAGAGCGTGGGTTTAGCATAAGGCCATACAGCATTTCTGCTTTACCAGGATTAATGTATGCAACAAAATTTGACTCGGCCGTTAGCCCCTGCGAGAATTCTCTGTACGATGGTTCCAAAGCAAGTTGCTTATTGTGGATTTTGGCTAACACTAAGCGGGAAAGAGCCTTAAAGGATGACCCAAATACCACATACGAATCGATAAAAGTAAAATACGAATCGTTTGCAGGAGAAAAAATATTGCCAAATAGAACTTGATGCATACCCGCCTTGGGTAGCCTATAAATCTTTACTGATTTTCCTCTGTCAATGGTAAAGGTCTGCTCAAAACCAGAAGTTGAAACCTTTTGTTTTTTTGCATAATCCTCAATTATTTTATCGAATTCCTGTTTTGCTTGGCTTTGGCTTTTGACCCTTGTTGCCACAAACCAGCTACTCTCATAATCCTCTCCTTCAAACGGTATGAATGCAAGCGCTATCTCCTTATCGAAAATATTGAGATATAGCTGCTCAACGTTACACCCAACCTCGCTGTTGTACTTTTTTAGGTTTGCTTCGTGGGTTCTGCCCTTACCTTTGGAAGTGACAAATTGCCGATATGAGCTGAAATAGGTTTGTAGGTTTGAGATTCCTAAATAAACTATTGCTGCTGTTTGTGTAGGAAGCACGTGATGAACACTCATCTCTACAGGCTTCTGCTTGGTAAACACCTTAAGAAAGGTATTCACAGAATCGGGAACTTGAGCAAAGCCATTCAGAAAAAACTCGTCGTTTTTAATGGTCAAATCCAGCTCACTCCAACGACCAACTTTGGTTAAACTAAGCGCTGCCTCTCGGCGCCCCGAGTGGATATGCTGCAAAAAGATATTAGGCAAACGAGCATAGTTTACAAACATATTAGCAACAACTCTGGTACCTGCGGTATGGTAGGCCTCCATAAAATTCGCATTATCAACTAACGAGACCTTAGTGCTCAACTGACCAAGTGCCGATTCCACAAGAAGCAACGACTGGCTATACATAACCACTCCTTGGTGAATTGAGTAGGAAAATGACGTTCCATTATCCTCATCGGTATGGGAGTAGGTATAAATTACCCCATCGTTATACTCTTTACTCTCGAGTTTGTAGTTTTCATTCAACTCTTGGTGGATAAAACTTCTCACATCCGAGGCCCTAATCTTTTCTGGTAGATTGGCAGCAAAAAACAGCTCTGCCGAACCCTTGCCCACAGGGTGTGCAGACATAAAAAGCGTATTATTAAAGAGTAGTGAACTAAACGCAGGCGATTTCTCCTTCAATGTCTTGGCAATTTCAAAAAACCGATTGGCATCGGAAACCAGATTGAAACTCCCCACTCCTTCCCAAAACTCATTCGATTGGTAAAGTACATCCGACAAGTGTCCAAAACTATTGGTTTTTACGATGATTGCCGCATCAATGGGAATAGTTTTAAGCGCATCGGAAGTAGGTTTGTTTCTCCCCTTAAAGACAAAGAAAATGGCCATAGCAATGGCAAGTATGCCTATTGGTATTACAATCCATGCTAGAGCTTTTTGTCTCATTGTTCTTCTGTGCTTTAACTGTTTAATATAACTTTAATTTACACAAAGGTAAAAGTATTAGGTTAAATTTCTAATTGGTAAGCCGCTTAAAAATAAAAAGCCCCAAGCATTTACTTGAGGCTATGATAAGAATATTAAAAAACCTTATATCCCCAGCTTGTTTTTTATTTTGTCAACAAAATCGAGTTTTTCCCATGCAAAAAATTCAACCTCTTTCTCATATTCGGGAGTACCGTTAAAACCCCCTAGTTTTACCTTCTCCACAAAGCAATCACGACCAAAGTGACCATACGCAGAAGTAGCCCTGAAGATTGGATTCTTCAGTCCAAATCGCCTAATAATAGCCGCAGGGCGTAAGTCGAACAGCTCGGTCACGGCCTCAGCAATCTCGGTATCACTTTTATCTATGGATGAAGTTCCATATGTATTCACGTTAATGCTTACGGGTTGAGCCACACCAATTGCATAGGCAAGCTGCACCAGCACCTCGCTAGCCACTCCGGCTGCAACCATATTTTTGGCTATGTGCCTTGCAGCGTATGCTGCCGAACGGTCAACCTTAGATGAGTCCTTACCCGAGAAGGCTCCACCTCCATGTGCTCCCTTTCCGCCATAGGTATCAACAATAATTTTACGACCAGTTAACCCTGTATCACCATGGGGCCCGCCAATAACAAACTTACCCGTTGGATTAACGTGAAGTATAAAATCATCCTTAAACAGGGATTTAACCCTGTCGGAAAGTAAGGCCTTGACCCGTGGAATAAGAATATTAGCAACATCATTCTTAATTCGTTGCAGCATTAATTCTTCAGCATCAAACTCATCGTGCTGGGTTGACACTACAACGGTGTGAACTCGAACAGGCAAATCGTTATCGCCATACTCAATTGTAACCTGACTTTTAGCATCGGGTCGCAGGTAGGTCATTTCTTGCCCCTCACGACGGATTTTAGCCAGTTCCATTAACAACATATGGGATAGTTCAATAGACAAAGGCATATAATCGTCGGTTTCCCGACAAGCATACCCAAACATCATCCCTTGGTCGCCAGCGCCTTGCTCATCCTCGTTCTCGCGAACAACTCCGCGATTAATATCGGGCGACTGCTCATGTATGGTTGATATCACCCCGCAACTGTCGCCATCGAACATATAGTCGGACTTAGTATAGCCAATATCACGTACAACCTGTCGCGCCACCTGTTGAACATCGATATATGCTTTTGTAAGAACTTCGCCACTTAGCACAACAAGACCTGTGGTAACTAGGATTTCACAAGCTACTTTCGACTCTGGATCCTTGCGTAGAAACTCATCGAGTAACGCATCGGATATCTGATCGGCCACTTTATCTGGATGCCCTTCGGACACGCTCTCTGATGTAAATAAATATCCCATATCTTTTAGTTAATTTAGATTAAAAAAAGGTGGGAAGGTTTGGTAGATTAACTGGAATAAAACACTGTTTAGCATTTTTTACCGTGGTTGCAATCGATCAAATCTTTCCACAAATGATTTGCAAGGCAAAGTTAGCAACATTCTTAAAAGCAGCTAGTAAATTGCCGATAAATTTGAAGAATGGGTGTTAATTAGAATTAAACCTATTTACAGTCAACCACATTTAAGAACAAAGTGCTATATTTAAAAAAATGTTTGCCAATGCTATTTAAGAAAAGCAGTGTATTAGTGGTGCTCTTAACCATATCGTCGCTTATTTATGGGCAAGATGTGTATCACCATGTTACAAACCAGGGAGTTTACGAGCTAATTGATGAGCTGGCAAACATGGGCATTATTACTATTAACAGCACTGTTAAGCCATACTCAAGAAAGCAGATAAGTCAACTTTTAAGCCATGCGCAAAGCCAAAGAGACCAGCTTGGGAAACGACAAAAAGAAGAACTGGATTTTTATCTTAAAGATTTTGGTAAGGAGCTAAACAGCTCAAAGGATTTTAATCGCCGTTTCGATATTCTATACCATAAAGACAGCCTTTTTACCCTAACGCTAAACCCTGTGTTGGGAGTAAATACCTATACCAACAACAACGATGTTATATATCGCCGCTGGGTAGGTGCTGAATTTTGGGGTTACATCGGTAAAAACTTTGCCATGTATGCTGGTTTAAGAGATTACAACGAAAACCAACGCCTTGGCGATAAGGATTACCTTAATCACTCCCAAGGTGGTGGTTATAAGCGCAATGGCGAAGGGGGTGAGTATAGCGAAATGCGCGGAGGGGTTTCCTACGGATGGAGTTGGGGAAGCATTGGGCTAGTGAAAGATCACCTTGAGTGGGGTAGCGGATATAACGGAACAAATATCCTTTATAGCAAAGCGCCATCATTTACCATGCTAAAGCTAGCAGTTAAACCCGCCCGATGGTTCGAGTTAAACTTTATTCATGGCTGGCTAGTTTCGCAGGTTATAGATAGCAGTAGAATCTACAATTATGGAGGACAAAAACGTGATGTATTCCACCCAAAGTACATAGCCGCAAACCTGTTTACCCTAACCCCTATTCATAAATTGAATGTATCGTTTGGGAACTCAATTATATACTCCGATATGGATATCCATCCAGCATATCTAACCCCTTTGTTCTTCTATAAATCAATTGATCATCACCTAAATGGGATGTCGAACTATACAGGACAAAACTCACAAATGTTCTTTGATATTTCATCAAGATTAATTAAGAACACCCATCTGTATGCAACACTATTTCTCGATGAAATCTCCATGTCGCGAATGTTCCAGAGCGATAAGCACAGCAACTTCTTTAGCCTAAAGGCTGGTTTTAGGGTAAACAACTTCCCCTTTAAAAATTTAACGCTTACTGCTGAGTACACCCGGAATAATCCACAAACCTACGAGCACATAATTGAAACAACAACCTTTGAGAGCAACAGGTACAACCTTGGGCACTACCTTAGGGAAAACGCACAGGAACTATATATTGCCGCCAACCTAAAGCCTTTTAAGAATGCCTCAATATCGCTCTCGTACACAAAGGCTCAAAAAGGACCTTATACTAGCGATGAAGAATCGAGGCTTGGCGTAACATTTATGGAGCGGGTTGACTGGCAAGTCGAAATAATCTCATCTACCTTCCGATATCAGGTACTTAACGATAGCTACCTGTACGTTGGCCTCGATTATAGTAACTACTCAGGAAATGTTGGTCAATATACTCCTCCCTTTTTGACCAATAGCCCAATTACCATTACCTTTGGAGGAAATTATGGCTTTTAAAAATCAATAGATTATACCTGTCGCTGTGCTAAAGGTTAAGTTTTTAATCGATATTACTCTATCAATTTTTGCGTTAACTTTAACGCTGCCCTTTATGCTTGTTGTAGCCTTAATCCTTTGGGTTCTTCATGGCGAGTGCCCATTTTTTACACAGCAAAGGGTAGGCAAAAACTGGAAGCCATTCACAATCATTAAACTTAAGACCGAGAGCAATAAGCGTAGCTGCCAAAACTCAAAGTTTATAAGATTTATTAGGGAATTGCACCTCGATGAACTACCACAACTTTTAAATGTAATCCTCGGAACAATGTCGATTGTGGGACCAAGGCCTCATATTCCCGAACATGTTGAAAGTTACGAAGAATGGCAAAAGAAACGCTTAAGCGTTAAGCCTGGGTTAACCTGCCTGCGACAGCTGAAATCGCCACAAAATAAGATTCTCTATAACGAGTTTATTGAGTATGATATCCACTACATTGAGAACTGGAGCCTGGGGCTTGACCTTAAGATTATGGCAAAAACCCTTGTGGCCTTTATGGGCTTACTGTTTAAAAGATAAAACCACTTAAGAATAATCTAAACAGATTTATTAGCCTTAATACCAATTAGTCTTCAACAGAATGAAGTTTTGAGATGACACAATAAAATTAGTTGTACATGAAGTTGGGTGTACAAAAAACCTAGAAATAGAATTATCGATGGCTCCCGGTTAATCCCTTACCCTATCCCTTTTAATGCTGGCTAAAAGCTTAATACCAAACCAATAAAGGAGCAATGCTGCAACTACACCCAAAAAATTCGCAATTAAATCGGCCAGTTCACCACTCCTACTTGCAATTAAAAAGTGTTGCATCCCCTCTAAAAAAGAACCGTAAATAAAGGTTATAACAACAATCCAGACAATCGTTCTCTTGCTCAAGCTAGCATTAGTTTTCCTTAATTTACTCTCGTATAAAAGGATTAAAGTTAAAATAAAAAAAAGAGCAAAATGCACAACCTTGTCGAAGTGGGGAATGAATATTTTATTCATCTGAGGCAAATTCTGGCTCGGTAATATACAGGCAATAAGCGATAAAAAAGCCCACAAAATAGATCTCCAATAATTTAGCAACCCCATAATTTCCCAAAATTAATCTGTAAAGTAAACTCATTATTGTACAAATACAAAAACAGGATACAAACATTAAATAAGCTAGTTTGTTTTTATTGCGTAGTAACCTATCTTTGTGAGATTTTAGTTGGGGAATCTGTTCGATAACCCTACAGAACCATCCAGCTGTTTTGTGTGTTTTAAATGAAAGCGTAAATAAAGTGAAAAATAAGTTTAAAGAATACAAAGGATTGAATCTTTCTCAGGTAAATAAAGAGGTTCTTACAACCTGGGAGAAAAATGATACGTTTGAAAAGAGCATGAGCTCTCGCCAAGGGCAGCCCACCTTCGTGTTTTATGAAGGGCCTCCATCGGCAAATGGTATTCCGGGTATTCACCATGTTATGGCAAGAGCCATTAAAGATATTTTCTGTAGATATAAAACCCAACAGGGTTATCAGGTACACCGTAAGGCAGGTTGGGACACGCATGGTCTGCCCGTTGAACTAGCGGTTGAAAAACTTCTGGGTATAACCAAAGATGATATTGGCAAGTCGATATCCGTTGAAGAGTACAACGAAACCTGCCGCAAAGAGGTTATGAAATACACCGATTTATGGGAAGATCTTACCCATAAAATGGGCTATTGGGTCGATATGGACGATCCTTATATCACCTACGATAACCGCTATATCGAAACACTTTGGCATTTGCTAAAGCAACTCCACAGCAAAGGGTTGCTGTACAAGGGAAAAACCATACAACCATACTCTCCTGCAGCTGGCACAGGTCTAAGCACACACGAACTAAACCAGCCAGGTTGCTACCGCGATGTAAAGGATACCACCGTTGTATCGCAGTTTAAGATTAAACGTAACAGTGTGTCTGAATTTCTTTTTGCCGATACCGATGTGTTTGTGCTAGCATGGACAACTACACCTTGGACTCTGCCATCGAACACCGCACTAGCCGTTGGTCCAAAAATTAAATACGTTAGGGTGCTCACCTTTAACCCCTATAGTGGCGAACCCATTACCGTTATCCTTGCTAAGGATTTAGTAAATCAGTACTTCAGCCCCGATAGCGCATCATTACCTTTTGAAGAATACAAGCAGGGTGATAAAAAAGTTCCCTTTAAGATACTATCCGAACATAATGGCTCCGAGTTATTCGGCGTTCAGTATGAGCAGCTGTTCCCATTTGTAAAGCCCAATGGCGATGCCTTTCGGATTATTGCCGGCGATTATGTTACCACCGAGGATGGCACAGGGGTAGTTCACATTGCCCCAACTTTTGGTGCCGATGACGACCGCGTAGCCAAAGTGGCCGGGATTGTACCCTTAATCCTCATTAGCAAACAGGGGAACACAGAGCCAATGGTTGATAAGACTGGGAAATACTTTGCAATAAATGATTTAGATCCCGATTTTGTAGCAAGCAATGTAAACATTGACCTTTACAGTAAGTTTGCAGGTTTTTTTGTAAAAAATGAGTACAACCCCGCTCCTACCACCGATGATGACAGCTTGGATATAGACCTTTGCGTATGGCTAAAAATGGAGGGTAGAGCGTTTAAAATTGAAAAGTATACTCACAACTACCCACATTGCTGGCGAACCGATAAGCCAATACTATACTATCCGCTTGATAGCTGGTTTATTCGTACCACTGCGGTTAAGGATCGTTTGCTTGAATTAAACTCAACCATAAACTGGAAGCCCGCCAGCACAGGCACAGGCCGATTTGGTAAATGGCTTGAGAATCTGGTGGACTGGAACCTTTCTCGTTCACGGTTTTGGGGAACCCCATTGCCCATTTGGGCAACAGAGAATCGCGATGAGATAAAGTGCATCGGATCGGTTAATGAGCTGAAGTTGGAATGCGAAAAAGCGGTTGAGGCTGGATTCATGGCCCAAAATATGCTAAAGGATTACACCGAAGGAGACAACACTAAGGAAAACTATGGCACATTTGATCTACATAGGCCATTTGTTGATGATATCATTTTGGTTTCCGAAAAAGGAGAAAAAATGTTCAGAGAACCCGACCTCATTGATGTTTGGTTCGACTCGGGTGCAATGCCTTATGCCCAGTTACACTATCCTTTTGAGAATCAGGATCAGTTTAAACAAGTTTTCCCTGCCGACTTTATTGCCGAGGGGGTTGACCAAACCCGCGGATGGTTTTTCACGCTTCATGCATTATCAACCATGCTATTCGACTCGGTAGCGTTTAAGAACATTATTTCAAATGGCTTGGTTCTCGACAAAAACGGGAACAAAATGAGCAAACGCCTAAATAATTCTGTCGACCCATTTGAGGTAATCGAGAATCATGGCTCTGACCCATTACGTTGGTACATGATTACAAACTCTCAACCATGGGATAACCTCAAGTTTGATATAGATGGCGTTGACGAGGTTAAACGTAGGTTTTTTGGTACGCTATACAATACCTATTCATTCTTTGCGCTGTATGCCAATGTTGATGGATTTAAATACGCTGAACCTGAAGTGCCTATCGAGCAACGCCAAGAGATTGATCGCTGGGTAATCTCGCTACTCAATTCGCTGATTATTGAGGTTAAGGATGCCTACGAAAATTACGAACCAACACGAGCCGGCAGAGCTATTCAGAGTTTTGTAATCGAGAATTTGAGCAACTGGTATGTAAGGCTTAACCGTAAGCGTTTCTGGGGTGGTGAGTACAGTACCGATAAAATTGCCGCCTACCAAACACTTTACACCTGTTTAGAGACCATTTCCATGCTAGCCGCACCTATTGCCCCGTTCTATACCGATCAGCTCTTCACCGATCTGAACGCAATAACCAATCGGCATAAGTTTGAGAGCATACACCACTCCCACTTCCCAGAGGCAGATAGCAAGGTAATTGACAAGGATTTGGAGGAACGAATGAAGATTGCTCAACTATTCTCGTCGATGGTGCTTGGCCTTAGACGCAAGGTAAATATCAAGGTAAGGCAACCCCTTAGCAAGATGATGGTTCCGGTGCTCAACGATAATTTCAAACGCCAACTTCAGCATGTGGAGGATCTAATCCTATCGGAGGTAAATGTTAAGGAACTTCAGTATATAGATGATACTGAAGGGGTACTGATTAAGAAGATAAAACCCAATTTTAAAACCCTTGGCCCGCGCTTTGGCAAAGCCATGAAATCCGTATCCGCAGCCATTGGCAGCATGTCGCAAAACGATATTGCCACCCTTGAGCGTGATGGAACTTTCAATATCAACATTGATGGTAATCCGCAGCCCATTGAGCTTGCAGATGTTGAGATTTTCTCCGAAGATATTCCTGGTTGGCTTGTTGCAAACGAGGACAAATTCACAGTGGCACTCGATATCACAATTACCGATGAACTTAAACAGGAGGGTATTGCTAGAGAGTTTATAAATAGAATTCAAAATCTACGAAAGGATGCCAATTTTGATGTGACCGATAGGATTAAAATAACCATACTCAAGCATCAGTCCATTAATAAGGCCATTGAAGAGCACAAGGAGTATATTGCCAACCAAACGCTGGCACGCAGTATCTGCCTTGTAGATGAGATGCCAAATGGAGAGGCTGCAGATATTGAGATTGATACCGACCTGTTTACATCGATTAAAGTAGAAAAGATTGATTCATAGTATTTGTTTATTAAACGTTTATTACTATTTTTAGAGGAAATAATATTTATGCGCTATGGCAGAAAAGACGAGGTATTCCGATGATGAGCTTTTAGAATTTAAAGAAATTATTCTGCAAAAGCTCGAAAAGGCACGAAATGACTATGAAACACTCAAAAGTGCCATCACCATGAGCGAGAGCAATGATACTCAAGATACATCGCCCACTTTCAAAGTACTTGAAGAGGGCGCCGCAACCCTATCAAAGGAAGAAGCAGGTAAACTTGCCCAAAGGCAGGTTAAATTTATTCAGCACCTTGAGGCTGCTCTAATTCGAATTGAAAACAAAAACTACGGTATTTGCCGAGAAACTGGCGTACTGATTGATAAAGAACGATTACGCGTTGTTCCTCATGCAACCCTTAGCATTGAGGCGAAAAACAATCAGAAGTAAACTTAGTGAAAATGCATCTCTAGAAAGTGGCAACCATTTGCCACTTTTCTTTATTTTTGTAGCTTATTAATAATACTATAGGCATGTCGTTACGCAACAAATCAATACTACTAATAGTTCTAATTATAATTGTAGACCAAGCACTTAAGTTCTGGGTTAAACTAAATATGCCCATGGGGCAAGAGTACAATGTAATTGGGACCTGGTTTCGGATTCATTTTACCGAGAACTACGGAATGGCCTTTGGCCTTCAGTTCTGGGGGAAGTTTGGTAAACTATTCCTAAGCCTTTTCCGCATTGCCGCTGTAGTTATGATTGGTTTCTACATATCGTGGCTTATTAAGCACAAAATGCCAACTGGGGTTATTATTGGAATCTCTCTAATCATGGCAGGTGCAATAGGCAACATAATCGATAGCGCTTTTTATGGTTTAATCTTTAGCGAATCTGGCTTTGCAAACCCTGCCACGTTCCTTCCAATAGAGGGTGCGTACGGCTCATTCCTACACGGAAGGGTGGTGGATATGTTCTATTTCCCAATAATTAACACAACCTGGCCACAATGGATACCTTGGATTGGAGGGAATCAGTTTATCTTCTTTAGACCAGTTTTTAACATTGCCGATTCGGCAATTACAACCGGAGTACTTTACTTACTACTATTTCAACGTAAAGAAATTTTCAAAAAAACCGATGAAGTTGCTGCCTAACTATGCACTAATTGTTGCAGGGGGCTCTGGTACACGGATGGGTACTGATCTCCCCAAGCAGTTCATCGAACTAAAGGGGCTGCCAATACTTATGCATACCCTAAACGTGTTTGAGAAATCGAACCTTTTCAATGAAATATTACTGGTAATGCACCCCGATTACCATGATTACTGGCAAGATTTATGCACAAAACACCATTTCTGCGTAGGGCATACTCTTGTTCAGGGCGGTGAAACTCGCTACCACTCCGTAAAAAATGGACTAAATGCCCTTAAGGGCAAAAATGGGCTGGTTGCAATTCACGATGGGGTAAGACCATTGGTTACCCAAACCCTAATTACCAAATGCATTGATGCCGCTCAAAAGCATGGGAATGCCATTCCTGCACTCAATCCTCATGAATCAATCCGGCAAGGAACTTTTGCCCATAACCACTCCCTTGATAGAAACAGCCTTTGGCTAGTTCAAACCCCACAGGTATTCAATCTTAATCGTTTAACAGAGTACTACCAAGCTAAATGGACCAAAACATTTACCGATGATTCATCCGTTGCCGAAATGGGTGGCGAAAACATATATATTATTGAGGGAGAAAAAGAGAACATTAAGATTACCACTCTCACCGATTTAAATATCGCCGAAACATTCCTACGCCTGCAAAACGAATGTTAACTGCTTAACTAATGACTCCTCCAACTACCGCACGATTGCCTCGTGTACCATAAAACCCTCATGAAGGGTTTAGTTTTGTCTTATAAAACAAATATACTAATTCACATTACCACACGACGTGAGTTGCGCAGTAGTGGGTGGTTATAATACAAAGGCACAGCCAATCTGCGGCTGGTAAACCTGTAGGTAATAAACCGATTCAGGTACAACCAGAGCCGAGCGTGACTAAACCTCAGTCGTAGCCACCTACTCCAACTTACTTTAATATAACATCACACTTTTTCTGACGGTGATAATATCAATTTTGTTAACTTTAGGGCATAAACCGTATGTTTACTTAAATTAATTTGAGCAATGCAATACTCTCTCATCAAAGTAAATAGTAAAAAAACAAAGCGTGAATTTCTTCGCGTTCCAGTTATACTCTACAAAAACGATCCCAATTGGATTAGACCCCTCGATAACGATATTGAAAGCATTTTCGATCCGAAAAAGAACAAACGCTTTAGGCACGGCAAAGCAATTCGTTGGGTTTTAAAGGATGAAAAAGGGATGTGTGTTGGTAGAGTGGCCGCCTTTATTGATGGTAAAGTTGCAAAAACTAACGAGCAACCAACTGGTGGAATAGGCTTTTTTGAATGCATAAATGACCCTAAAGCGGCCAACATCATTTTTAACGCTTGTAAGGGATGGCTTGCCCAACAAGGAATGGAGGCTATGGATGGTCCCATAAATTTTGGTGAGCGCGATCGCTGGTGGGGTTTGCTTATCGACGGGTTTTACCAGCCCAACTACTGCATGGATTATCACCACGGTTACTATAAAACTCTTTTTGAAGACTATGGTTTTAAACCCTATTTTTACCAGTACACGTATCATCTGCCAGTTTCCGACAAGTATATAGACCCAATAATTTGGGAGAAAGCACAGCGCATAGCCAAAAATCCTGATTACCAGGTTAGGTGTATCTCAAAAAAATCACTTGAAAAATTTGCCGATGATTTTGTTACCATATACAACAAAGCCTGGGGAAGATACACCGGCGTTGGTAAGATGACCAAACCACAGGCAATGGCAATGCTAAACCAAATAAAGCCCATTATGGATGAGAGGCTAATGCAATTTGCTTACTTCAATGATGAGCCCATCGGGTTTCTGATAATGATACCCGAGCTAAACCAAGTGGTAAAATACCTGAACGGTAACTTTAACCTATGGGGTAAACTTAAAATGATGTATCTCCTAAAGGTTAGAAAGGTATGCACAAAGGCACTTGGCCTGGTTTTTGGCGTAATCCCACAGCATCAAGGTAAGGGAGTTGAGGGCGCTCTAATTAAAGGCCTAACCAACTGGGCGTTTAAAAACAGTTTCCCCTACAAAGAGATTGAAATGAATTGGATAGGCGACTTTAACCCAGCCATGCGCAAGGTGGTTGACCAAATTGGAGCAAAGGTTCGTAAAACCCATGTAACGCTCCGCTACATGTTCGACCACGCCAAAGAGGTTACGCCACCACGCAGGGTTAGCTAAAGGGAAGGAGTACTATTCCAAAATAAGTGTTAATTGAAGATAAAATATGAACCAACATAGAATGTATTGCAAACGATTATAAAATTAAACCTTCCCCTAGCACACGTTGCAGCCAACACAAGTTAAATTGGTGCCACATGTTAACATTAATCCGTAAGGGATTGCAAAACAGGAAGAGAATAATGAAACTAACACACACGTGAAGTCAACATCCTAAAATAATAATCAACACAACCAACACCATCTAATCCTAAACTACCCACCATGAAAACCCTAATCAATCTCCTAATCATTTCATTGTTTACAGTGCAGTGCAATGCACAAATGATTAAAAAACCAAAAAACATGAAGCTTGTACCAATGGGCACCTTCACAAAGAACTCGAAAGAGGTTAAGATTGATGCTTTTTGGATGAGCGATGAGGTGACAAATAGTGAGTACAGAGCTTTTCTTGAGTCGCTAAAGGAAAACCCAAACGATAGCATTAGAATTTTTAACCTTAAAAAAATTGCTGAAGGCATTAACCCTAGAGATGCGCAAACATATTACCGATATGGTGATATTTTAGAGGGAACAAATAGCAATGAGGTTTTGGATGACGATGAGGGTTTTGACAATTATCTCTATTCTAAAAAATACGATAACTATCCCGTGGTAGGAGTGTCGTTTGAGAATGCAACCCTATACTGCGCTTGGAAAACAAAGGAGCAGAACAAGATACAGAAGGCAAAAGGTTTAGCCTATGTGCCCGAATTTAGAATCCCTACAGAAGCAGAATGGGAGTGGGCAGCCCTTGGGGGTAAGCATGAATCTGAGATTATTTATACCCCCGAATTGGGCAAGGTGAATAGTAGAGCCAAGAACAAGTACGGCCTTCATCATCTAAACAGCAATGTAAGCGAGTGGGTATTTAATGAAACTGAGGACGGAAAAAGGGTAATTAAGGGTAGCTCATGGAAAAAAGAAATGACCATATTCGAGAGAATTGAAAAACCAAAAAGCTATAGAGATTATGCAACTGGATTTAGGGTTGTTATGACCTATTTAGGTAAATAATCAGGGTGAGCCACCCTAATTAAAACCAATTATAATGAGAACTTTAGGGAACATTTTGTGGCATATTCCATTTCTAGGATTTGTAAGCGCATTAGTTACCTTCCTTATTGGAGGTGCTTTTGTAATCACACTCATTGGAGCACCAATTGGTTTGGGGCTAATACAATTATCAAGATTTTTATTAACCCCATTCTCATGCAGAATGATTAGTAAAAGCGATATTAAATCGAACCAAAACACAGCGTGGAAAGCTTATGGATTCATTGTGAGAATTTTTTATTTCCCCTTTGGGTTAATTTTGGCTGTTGTTACTATTTTCCAAATTGCATGCTTATTCATTACTATTACGGGTATTCCTGTAGCATTAGTCTTAGCAAAATCATTGGGAACTTTCTTTAATCCTGTAAACAAAACTTGTGTTTCGGTGCAATTTGCCGATGAGGTTGCTAGAAGAAAAATTCAAAGGAGCAAAGCCTTTATCTCATAGAACCAGATTCTTTATTGTATAGAGTTCTAAAACAGCCTGTAAAACCTGGCAAAATCCGCCAATCCCAGAAGACAATCTAAACTATCAAGCAGAATTCTCGCCATTAGCCTATTAAGAATCTATTTATATTTCACTTTGTAATTCGGGTTTAGGCAACAAAGAAATGCCCAACGGTGCTAGCCACTAAACAATTAAAGTTGTTACTTTTGTTAGGATTGAACTACAGACTAGTATTCATTAAAAGAGTTTACAATGAAAAAGAATTTTCTGTTATCACTTATAACCACATCTCTGTTGATAAACGCATCTTTATCAATGGCCTGCACAGTAATTGCCGTAGGCAAAAAGGTGAGTAACGACGGATCGGTTATCATTTCTCATACCGATACTGGACCCGACTCTAGAATAAGGGTTGTACACGGACAAACCTATAAGCCAGGGGAGCAGGTTGCTGTTTACTGGGGCATTCTGGATGGTGACCGCGAACTTACCGATAATGGCATAGTGCTAGGCTATATCCCTCAGGCTGAAAAAACCTATACCTACTTTCACTCTGCATACTCCCACGTAAATGAGCACCAACTAGGCATTGCAGAGAGCACACTTGATCAGCGCCAAGAGTTGGTGACAACCCGCGAAACAGGGAAACAGATTATGACCATTGAGCAGGCCACAATATTTGCACTGGAACGATACAAAAAAGCAAGTGAAGCGGTTAAGTTTGTGGGAAATCTGATGACAACTTACGGTTTTTTACCCTCGAGCGGTGATGGTTCCGAAAGTCTGATATTTGCCGATACCGAAGAGATTTGGGTATTCGAAGTTTTTGGCGTTGGTCCCGATTGGACACCCGAAAGCGGAAAGCAAGGTGCAATTTGGGCAGCCCAAAAGTTACCAGACAACCATGTAACCATGATACCTAACTGGAGCATTATTAAGGAGATTAATCCAGCTTCCGATAATTTTATGGTTTCTGATAACTATATGCAGGAGGCCATCGATAGAGGTTGGTACAATCCCAAATCAGGAAAGCCCTTTGTTTGGCAAGATGTATATGCACCAATTCCTGTTGAGTATGCTACTAGTAGGTTCTGGCTTTTTCATCACACATTTGGCCCAAATAAGGAGCAACTCCCCAACAGAATGTACGATCCGAATAACCCTTACAAGGCTATTCAGCCCTACTTTCAGTTTGTTGAGCCTCTATCCACCTACCCATTCTCCTTTGAGCCCGTTAAAAAGTTGTCGGTACAAGATGTAATTGCCTTTCAGCGGTCAACGTTTGAGGGCACAATTTACGATATGACCCTTGATCCCGCATGGTTTGTTCCCGATGGTAAGGGAGGCTACGCCAAAAGTCCACTGGCTACGCCATTTCCAGATAGCGAGATGCGGAAACTCCTAAAAATAACCTATCGTAGACCTGTGGCTCGCCATAGAGGGCATTATGGCATGGTGCTTCAACTCCGAGGATGGTTACCCAATGAGATTGGTGGCGTTTACTGGGTGTATCTCGACAACCCATACTTTAGCCCATACATCCCTATTTACACTGGGAATACCAGCGTTGCCGAATGCTACAAACTATACAACCCAAACGAGTACAGCGAAAAATCAGCCCGATGGGCCATCGACTTTGTGGATAACCTAGCCAACCTAAGGTTTCAGGAAGTTGCAAAAGATGTACAAGCCGTTAGGGCTCCATTTGAGCAGGAAATGTTTGATAACCAGAGTAGAATTGAGACCGAAGCACTTGCGCTACTAAAGAAGAACCCGAAAAAAGCTCAAGAATTTCTAACCAACTACTCAAACGGAAAAATGGATGAGGTTACCGCCATGTTCCTTCAATTGAGAAACGAAATTATTGTAAAATACACTAACAACAACGAGTAGAAAAATAATAATATCAGGCTATCTCGCAAATTAGTAATGGGGTACGGATATAGTCCATACCCCATTACGTTTTAGTACCACTGCCTATTTACTGTATGATAGTTATAAATACAAAAGGACAGGTTAGTTTGCTAACTCTAGAAGATACAGCACCACCTAAAACAATATTTAAGTATATTTCATCTTATTAATATCAAGAAAAACTTTGCTTAAAAAAAATCTGTCCTGTCAAACAACACCATCCACCATGAGAGCAAAACCAACATCATTAATTCTTACGCTGATTATAATGATTAGCGTTACATCCTGTAGTTTTAATAACCAATTTTATCACCCAAAACCGCTTAAAGCACCCATTACAACAAGCATAACCCATGATAACACAGGTGATATGCTGTACACTATGCACATAGTATCGCATAAACAACCTCCTGTGTTTATCACCCCTAAGGGCGATACTGTTGATTTCGATTACCGCATCGAGAATATTCTCTTTAGCAATAGGCAAGAGGACACGCTGCATGGTTGGTTTATCTCACCCACCAATTCTGTGCCTCCAAAAGCAACGTTACTGTTTTTGCATGGCAATGGCGGGAATATTCTTAGCTACCTATCACTGGTTTTCCCTTTTGTAAAGATGGGCTATCAGGCATTTATTTTTGATTATAGCGGTTACGGGTTCTCCAGCGGCAAACCCAACCGCGGCAATGTGCTAAGCGATGCCAATGCGGCGGTAGAACTAATAAGCCAGCGAAGCGATGTAGAAAGCACAATGCTGTTGCTTTACGGGCAATCGCTGGGTGGTCACTTAGCTCCAACGGTAGCTAATATGAATAGCAAAGCCATTGATGGTGTAATACTCGAGGGTGCTTTCTCATCGCATAAGGATATTGCAGCGCATAGTGTTGGTTTTATCGGTAGATTAATGGTTAGGGAAGCCTACCCAGCAAAAACTGCCGTTAAGAATTTGCACAAACCAATACTTATAATCCATAGTATCAACGATAGCGTAATTCCAGCAAGCATGGCAAAACAACTCTTTGAAAATGCCAATGAACCCAAGGATTATTTCGAAATTGACGAATGCCACATTTGCGGGCCACTGTACTATGCCGATGAGATTGATAAAAGAATTTCGAAACTGATGAAACTACAAAATTAGGGTTGTTACAAAAACCGTATTTCGTAACAACCCTTTATAGTTAGAGATTAATTAGATACACCTGTTTATCAAAAAGTCCTTTCCCTATTTTTCGTTCTCTCGCTAGCCCCTTTTGTTTCTTGTTTTGTAGTCGATTGCCTTGGCTTGGATTGCTTTGGAGTTGAAACTGGCTTCGACACCTTTTCTCTTTTGGGCTTTGCTGATTCATTTTTTACTGGCTTTTGTGGTTTTTTTGTAGGCTTTGCCACAGTTCCAGTTTGTGGTCTACTTACAGGCTTAGCTATAGCCTCCTTTTTGGGCGGTCGGTTCTTTATTTCCTTGGCCGTCCCTTTGTCCCTACTCCCTCCAATATCATTCCGAATAATCTCTTTAGTTTCCTTCGGTTTTCTTTGGGTAGGGGTTGGTCGGGTTAAACTATTATTTCTATCTATTTCTCTTTCTCTAACTGGCCTATGCTCATTCTCATTTATCCCTTGATTTAAGTTAGGTCTCTCCCGCTCAATACTATTCTTTTCTAACCTTTGCCTATTTGGCCTTGGAACTCCATTGGGATGTTTCTGAACAAAAAGATTTTCACCATCCTTTACTCGGTCAGGCTTGCCGTACGTTTCTCTGTATCTACCATTATTAATATTAACAACCACTGTTGGTGAGTAGTTCCTTATGTTTGTAATATAAACATTACGATATCTATTGGAACGATAGTGCCTCCATGGCCTGTAATGCGCATAATAATACCCGTGCCAATGGGAATGGTAACCATAGTAAAAATGCCAGTAGTGTGGAGACCATGGATGCCAGTAGGGTGGATAGTAACCCCAGTACCAATCCGAACTCCATGGACTGTAAATTGGCTCATATAAATAGATAACAACTGGCCAACTGGCCACCTCGTAATAGGTTGTGGTAACTACGTTATTTCCTTGAGTTTGATATGCATTTCCTGTATAACCCGGATTCGGCGTTTCTGCATAAATAGGCTCAACAATGTAGTTTGGTCCATACAAAGCCTCATCGCCAATAAGCTGAATTTGAACCGAACCATCACTGAATTGCTGAACCGTAAAAACGGCAACGTCTTGCTGTTCTCTTTTATTAAGAGCAACCCTTAAAACAATGGTATGAGAATTATCCTCAACATAGTCGTAAACCATAATGTAATCCACCAGATTGTCGTCATTCAAATCGAGGTTGTTAATTAATTTATCCGGATCGTTTAGGTTTCTCTCAAATGCTTCAATGGTTTCTGAGTTCTGAAATACATCCATTACAGCATAAAGATTTAGGTTGTCGCCAGGTAAACCAAGGTATTCATTGGAATTACTCTGGGCAAACAACCAATTAGTTCCCGCTAACCAAACTAGCGCAACAACTATAAGTGTACTTTTTAACTTTTTCATGGCAGTATTTTTTAGGAGTAATGTGTTCTATTACTAATAAAACAAATGCCATGCCAAGAATTTATCTTACTCAAATACCAGTTGTAAGGGCATTAGTGTTGATAAATAATTACCTGCTGATTCTATAAATGAAAATAACGCTAGGACTTGAGTTTAAATCCTCTTGCCCTAGCATTATAGTAATTATGATAGCTATCTGTTCCTCTTACCCACGCACTAAACATTTGTCTTGGCCAGTTCAACTTTTTGTGCCACCACCTCTGTGATGTAGCGATCCTGCTCATTTTTATCTGTGTACTTACGGGTATTCATCTTGCCGTTTACGGCAACCAAGGCTCCTTTTTTTAGAAAATCGTAATTCTCATCCTTTTTATTAACCCAGAGCGTAATGTTGTGCCATGTGGTACTATCTACCCACTCTCCTTTGCTGTTTTTGTAGCTCTCGTTTGTGGCCAAGCTAAAACTAATTAGTGTACGTCCGCTATCGAATGTGCGAACCTCTGCATCGCGTCCAAGAAACCCTTGAAGTTCTACTTTGTTAATTGTTGTTTCCATAATGATTTTTTTTATTGGTTAAACGAATAATTTGTTGATGCAAAGTAACGACCATCTCAAAGCATGATTCGGTAAATAAACGGTTAGAGTCGTTTAACATTCGTTTGTAGTCGTTTGTAGTCGTATTAAGGCCTGATAAGCTATGCCTTACCCATTCATGAAAAAATCTAAAGATTTGCCATTTTTCAATATATCTTGATTGCTACAACCTAAATGTGTACCTTTGCGAAATAATAAACATTATTCAAGCAAGCAAAACCTAATTGCTTAGCTTCACTACCTAATTCAAACATAACTAATGGCAAGATCACAAGACTCATTTAACAAAAGAGAACAAGAAAAAAGAAGACAAAAGAAAAAGAAAGATAAGCTACAAAGAAAAGAGGAACGCAAAGCCGAGAAAACACAAGACTTTGATGACATGATAGCTTATGTTGATGAGTTTGGTAACATTACAGATACTCCCCCCGATCCTAGCGAGAAAGAAAAAATAAATGTTGAAGACATTGAGATTGCTGTACCCAAGCAAGAGCCTATAGACCCTGCAGACCTAATCCGCACTGGAGTTGTTACCTATTACAACCAATCAAAAGGGTACGGTTTTATAAAAGATTTAGACTCACAGGAGAGCATCTTTTTCCACGTAAACGGATTACTTGATGAAGTGCAAGAGCGTGATAAGGTGAACTTTGAAACCGAAATGGGACAAAAAGGACTTAACGCAATCAAAGTGAAACTTTTGAACTAGGAGTAATCTAGTTCAAAAGTTCCGAAATCATAAAACTACAATCAGCTATTTATTATCCTTTGCTTGTGAGATAGCATTCTGGAATCCTGTCACAATATCAGCAAAAACCTCTTTTACGGTTGATATCTTTTCCGATAGATAAGCATTACTTCCAGCAAAAGCATATCCGCTCTTCATATTTCCCCTATAAGCATTGTACAATGCTGAGATAATGCAGTATGGGCTTTTTGAAATATCACAGGTTTTAATGCAATGATATGGGCATTTCGGTGGTTTCTTTAGCCCTAAAGTCACCTTTTGGATAAATTCATTATGTAACGCCCTACCTGGCATGCCAACAGGGCTTTGAATTATCTCTATATCACTCTGCTTTGCATCAATATATGCTTGTTTAAAGGCTGCGGCAGCGTCACATTCAAAGGTGGGTACAAATCTCGACCCCATCTGAACCGCACCCGCACCCTTCTGCATAATGCTATACATATCCTGTCCGCTATAAATACCACCAGCAGCAATTACGGATATTTTCTGATGATACTTATCCTCAAAAAACTTCACCTCCCTAACAACAGCAGGAACAAGCTCTTCAAGAGAATACTCAGCATCATCAATCTGATTGTTCTTAAAGCCTATGTGCCCACCAGCCTTAGGACCCTCAACAACAATTGCGTCGGGCAGGTAGTTGTACATTGACTTCCACTTTTCGCAAATTATTTTTGCTGCCCTACTCGACGAAACAATGGGTACAAGTTTAGTTACACTCCCAGGTTGCAGAAACTTGGGCAAATCTAAGGGTAACCCTGCGCCCGAAAAGATAATATCAGCCTTCTCTGCTATTGCCGTTTTCACTAAATCGGCAAAGTTTGTCATGGCTACCATTATATTAACACCAATTATTCCCTTTGTTTTTTCTTTGGCAGAGCGAAGTTCCATTTTAAGCCCTTCAATATTCGCCTGAATAAAATCGAGGGCCGAATTACGATGCACCAGACCCAAGCCTGCTGCCGAGATAACACCTACTCCACCCTCGTTTGCAACGGCTACGGCTAACCCTGACAGGGAAACGCCAACTCCCATTCCACCCTGGATGATGGGCACTGGGATTGTTAAACTTCCAATTTTTAATTCTCTCATTATAATCTCATTGTTTTAGAGGGTACAAATGTAGCTAAACGTATGACCAATTTATTATATCATTGAATAAAAAAAGTTAAATGCAAATTATTTATTGTACAGAAAATCAATTTGTCTAAACCATGAAATAAAGTAGAACCCTATTATTTTTTGTGATAATTATATATATTTGATAGTTACCTGCAAGCTGAAAAAAACCATATCTGAATAAAAATCAAAAGATATGAGACTGCAAAACTATAACGAAATAAAACTGAATCTTATTAATTAGTATCTTGCAGACAAAATAGATTGGAAAATGA
>JAQUJY010000069.1 GCA_028680705.1 Bacteroidales bacterium | reverse complement strand
CTTCGCCTGCTTCTATCATATCTTCGTCATCATCTATGTAGTGCCAGTGTACCTCAATACTGTAGCCCTTTCTATGGATATCTCTGCATGTTTCAAGTAGTTTGAGAATCATCTTTGATGATGATGTATTGTAGTACTCAAAGTTGAAGATTATTTTTGTTTCCTTGTTCGGCTTTTCGGCGTATTCATCGAACCAATTAATTATTGGAGTAAAAAAGGTTACCACATCCTCAGGGAGTGAATTGCCCGAAAATTCAAATATGCTGTTTTCCTTATCTAGTATTACTTTGGGTGTTTCAGTTGTTGGCTCAATTACTATTTTTTCCATGCTAATCATATTTCATTCCTCAATCAGTACTCAATTATAACATAAAAAATTGAAACAACAATAATGTTTTGCTGTATTCAACTAATCCAACTTATAGCAAAGTTAACGAAAAACAGTATATGTAGGTTATCTTTTTTAATTTTTTGTTTTAAAATCACTGTTGTTCGGGTAAAATGTCATACCATTCCTACAGGATTTTTGGTGATCATATAATTATCAAGGATCCAATTTATTGTTCCTAGAGGGATAGCCCGTGAGAAATGTTATAGAATCAACTTCTTTACAGATTTAATTATTTAGCATCAATATTTGTAATTTTATTTATGGAAAATAAATATTATTAAGTCTGAGAGAGTAATTTAAAGCCCTTTCCTCTTACGTTGATAATTTCAACGTTAGGATCTTCACTAAGATATTTGCGAAGTTTTGTGATGTAAACATCCATGCTTCGGGCGTTAAAGTAGCTATCGTCAATCCATATGGCTTTCAGGGCAAAGTTTCTATCGAGTACTGCATTTTTGTTTATACAAAGGTGTTTTAGCAGTTCTGTTTCCTTGGTTGTAAGTCGCCTACTGGAATCGCCCAGAGTTAGGACTTGTTTCGTTACCTCAAAGTGGTAGTTACCAATCTGGAAGGTATCCTGGCCTGCAGCAGTTGGGTCGTTCAATGTTCTGCGCAAAATAGCTTCAATGCGCATTAATAATTCTTCAATGCTAAAGGGTTTGGTCATGTAATCGTCAGCACCAATGGTAAATCCTTCAAGCACATCCTCTTTCATCGATTTAGCTGTAAGGAAGAGAATGGGCATGGCTGGGTTTATTATCCTTATCTCCTTTGCCAGTGCAAATCCATCCATTAGTGGCATCATTACATCTAGAATACAAATATCGTAGTGGTTATTCTTAAACCCTTTAAGGGCTTTTTCACCATCCTTATACAAATCGGTATCGTAATTTTTAAGCTGTAAGTATTCTGTCAGAAGTAGCCCCAGGTTTTCGTCGTCCTCGGCAAGTAGAATTCTTTTTTTTCCCTCTTTCATAGTGGTATGTATTATTATGAGTTTTGCTTTTCGTTTGGTCCGTTAAAGGGGAAAAAGCAGCTGAACTTGCTACCCTGTCCCAGTTTGCTCTCTATCCAAATCTGCCCAGCGTGTTCATCTATTATCTTCTTTACATAGCAAAGTCCAAGGCCAAAGCCTTTTACATTGTGCAAATTTCCAGTAGGAACACGGTAAAACTGATCGAAAATTCGCTTTTGATCCTCTTTGCTAATTCCAATACCGTTATCGATTACCGTAAAAAAGATGCCATTTTTTTTGTTGCAGGTCAATACTTTTATTAGCGGGTTTCCATTTCGATATTTTAAGGCATTATCTAAAAGATTATTCACAACATTTGTAACATGAACTTCATCAGCAATTATAATTGGGTTTTGTGCAACAAGCTCTTTTTCCAATTTCCCATTAACATTTTGTATTTGGAGATCAAACGATCGTGACACTTTCTCAATTATTTGATGAAAATCAACTTCTTTTAGTTTCAGTTTCAGCTTTGTTTTATCAAAGATAGCCATTTGTAAAACTTTCTCAACCTGAAGACCTAAGCGCCTGCTTTCCTCAGATATAACTCCACCTAAATGTCCTACTCGTTTGTTTTCGTCAGGAATTGATGGATCACCAAGCATCTGAGCAGCCAGTGATATGGTTGATATCGGAGTTTTTAACTCGTGAGTCATGTTGTTCACAAAATCATTTTTGATTTCTGATAGCCTTTTCTGCTTAAAGATTATTAGCAACGTAAAGGTAAAACTAAAGATAATGATTATGGTGAGCATAAAGGTCGTGATGGTCATAGTTCCCAGCGAACCCATTACATATGATTTTTGGTTTGGGAAGTATACTGATAGAAAATACTTTTTAGAAAAAAAATCGTTGGGGAATAGCTGAACCTTTAGCGGATCTTGCAGCTCTTTTTTATAGCCACAGCTTGCGTATATAACGCTATCGTTTTCTGATGTAACCTTGTATTCTAATTTGGCTTGAATGCTGAATTTATTGAATTCGTTTTTTACTATTGTGTCAAGCGTTTCGTGCGGAATGCGCTCGTTTATAGGCAATTCAATTCTTATTAACTTATCAATAATATTTTCGATGAATACAGTTTTGTTAAGTAATTTTTTGTCAATAGATATGTTAAACCCTAGTTCGGGATAACGTTTTGATTGTTGTGTTGGTTTAATATCCCAAAGATTATCGTCAATACGGATAATCTGAAGCGAATCAATATTCGAAAAACGTGAAATAGGGGGAATCCTTAGCGTATCTAGTTGCGTTAAGGTAAACACCTGCTGATCTCGCTGGCGGGTTCTGAGGCCACCCCGAGTGCGATTTATAGTACTTAAATGGTGAGTTAACCTAGGGGATGATGATGAGCCTGCAGTTGCGTAAGGGCTTATCTCATCAATAACCTGAACGATGGTTTCTTGGCGGTCAACCTCAGTTATAATCTTTTCCATGGCCAATTTGGCCGTTTGCCAAAACTGCTCATCTTTAACCTCAACGGCAATTTTCACCCATTTAGATTGAACTGCGATAAGGCCTATGGTTGCCAATGAAATTATCCCCGTGAGTATCCAGATAGTACTTCGTCTCATATTCCCAAAAGTAAGCACTTTGTAAATCGAAGCGTTAACCCTTAACAATCTTTAACACACCTTAAGTCCTGTTAACCTATTTGTAGACTATCTTTGTGGTGTAAATAACATTCAGGCTCACTTGGGTCATTAATGAATGTTTTTCATAGGTTTTAGGGTTTAGGGTTAATGCAGGCGGGGTGGTTCCCGCCTGCATTGTTTTTTAGTGGTTCGTTATTCCGCCTATATATTCTCAAGTAGGCTAAGATCTTTAATCTTTTGCTGGCTTATTGCTATTATGGCAATAATATTGTTTATCCCTTTTAGCTCACCAATAAGTTTGCTAGTTTCTTTGTCAGTAGTATTTCCCTTAATCACAAGGATATAATCAATATTCTCAAGCCCTTTGATCAGAATTTGGTTATCAACTCTATTTTTTGCTATACCAATAGAGAAATCTGGATTTGTTTGATCATCAAATAATATGGGGAATAAAACTGCTCCTTTAGTAATTCCTTCTTGTTCACTAAGGTTTAAGTTGAGAGTAGAGTTGATGCTCCAAGCAAGTTTATGAATAGTTTCGGCACTTGAAATTGCGAAAAACCACGATTTTTCTTTGGGCACGTTGAGTAGAATCTTCCGTTTTGCCATAACCCATTATTTTTCAAGTATGCGTGGTGAAACTAGTTCTCCCAATTAACTGTATCGGATTTAACAGGTTGAAGCGAGGGAGAGATAATGTCAATTCGTTCTAGTGCAACCATAGCGGCATTCTGTTCTGCTTCTTTTTTTGATGAGCCAAAACCACTCCCCAATAATTTTTGGTTAAGGTAGAGCTTCGATTCAAATACTGGCGACTGCCCTTTTGATGATTCGCTCTCTTGACTATCAAATTGGATATCGTACTTATATTTTTGTGCAAGTTCAATAACACGGCTTTTGTGATCGCTTTCGGTCACCAGCAACTCGTGTAGGTCAACATGATATGTTAGGATAAACTTCGTTACCCATTGAGTTGTATATTTATATCCCTTATCAAGAAATATAGCACCAACAAAAGCTTCAAGGGCATCTCCAAAAATATGCCTATTGGCAAGGGGGTTGTTTGTTTGTGTAACAACAATTTTGTCCAATCCAATGGCAAGGGCTATGCAATTTAGGCTTTGTCTGCTAACAATGCGCGAGCGCATCTTAGTTAAAAAACCTTCGTCATTGTTTGGAAACTTTGTAAAGAGAAAGTCTGTTACAATTGCATCAAGTATTGCATCGCCTAGGTATTCAAGCCTTTCGTTGTTTACCCTTTTACCATTCGATACAATAGTAGAAGCAGATTTGTGGATAATCGCAATATTATAAAGGTTTAAACGCGTTGCTTTAATGCCAAATTCTTTCCTTAACCGATGAGAAAAAGCCTTATCGGTTGCACTAACTATATTTCGTTTAAACCTTATGAATTTACGAATCACTATTAACTATTCAGTAAACTTTTTGAAGATCACTGAGGAGTTATGACCACCAAAGCCAAAAGTATTGCTAAGGGCAACGTTTACCTCGCGCTTCTGTGCCTTGTTGAGGGTCAGATTCAACTTACTATCAATCTCAGGATCTGGAGTTGTGTGGTTGATTGTAGGTGGTATGATACCTGTGTTTATAGCGAATATACAAGCAATAGCTTCAATGGCAGCAGTTGCACCTAAAAGATGACCAGCCATTGATTTGGTAGAGCTTATGTTCATCTTGTATGCATGTTCGCCAAAAACTGCGGTTACCGCTTTTAATTCAGCACCGTCTCCTATCGGGGTAGCCGTTCCGTGTACATTGATATAATCAACATCTTCAGGCTTTAGGTTAGCATCCTTAAGTGCATTTATCATTACATTTTTTGCACCAAGACCCTCGGGGTGAGGAGCTGTAAAGTGGTAAGCATCAGCTGTCATGCCTCCCCCAACTATTTCGGCATAAATTTTAGCACCGCGTGCCTTTGCATGCTCGTATTCTTCGAGAATAAGCGCCCCAGCGCCTTCGCCCATAACAAATCCATCACGAGTACCGTCAAATGGACGGGAGGCTGTTTTGTATTCGGCGTTATTGGTAGATATGGCTTGCATTGAGTTAAAACCACCCATGCCTGCTTCGTTTATTGCAGCATCTGATCCACCAGTGATAAAGATGTTTGCCTTACCCAGCCTAATCAAATTCATGGCATCAATTAGCGCATGGTTAGATGAGGCACAAGCCGATACCGTTGCATAGTTAGGACCACGGAAACTGTAGCGCATGCTTATGTGACCTGCTGCAATATCGGCAATCATTCTTGGAATAAAGAAAGGGCTAAATCGCGGTGTTCCATCACCGGCGAAATAGCCTCTCATTTCTTCTACAAATGTTTGAATCCCTCCAATTCCAGAAGCCCAAATTACGCCAGCAGCATCGTGGTCAATCTTTTCGAGGTCTAGCCCCGAATCAAGAACTGCCTGATGGGCAGATACCATAGCGTACTGACAGTATGGGTCGAACTTTCTTAACTCCTTACGGTCGAAATGTTGGAGAGGATCAAAGTTTTTAACCTGACAGGCAAATTTAGTTTTGAACTTGGTTGTATCGAAACTGGTGATAAGTTCAGAGCCACTAACACCTTGCTCCAAGTTACTCCAGTATTCCTTTATATTATTCCCAATGGGATTAATGGTCCCAAGTCCAGTAACAACAACACGCTTAAATTTCATAGTACTAGAAAGTGTTATTAAAACAATAGTTTGCCTTTACAGGTTTTTAATAATAATTACTTCGAGTTGTTCGTAATGTAGTTGATTGCATCACCAACTGTGCCGATTTTCTCAGCTTCTTCATCAGGAATAGAAAGATTAAAATCTTTCTCAAATTCCATAATTAGCTCAACGGTGTCAAGTGAATCTGCACCTAAATCGTTAGTGAAGCTGGCTTCGGGGGTTACCTCATTCTCATCAACTCCCAACTTGTCAACGATAATAGCCTTAATTCTGGTAGCAATATCAGACATAACTTTAATGTTTAATTAATAATTAGGTTTTGTTTATTTGCAACTGCAAAGAAAAAAATATTAAGTCAATTTAAAAAACTTAATAGTTTTAATTCTTGGCAAAAGTATACTTTTTGTTCCTATTTTTGGTGTTTTATAGATATTTATTTGCTTTCTTTATCCGAAACACCAGGTAATTGTCATGTAATGAGAAGTATAGCCATTTTTGCGTCAGGGTCAGGTACGAATGCGGAGAATTTGATAAACTATTTTTCAAATTCTCATCGAGTAAAGGTTAAACTTGTTCTTACGGAAAATTCTAGAGCATTTGTTATTCAAAGGGCAAATCGATTAAATATTCCATACCACATTTTTAGTATGGATGACCTTAAATCTGGTGTAGTGCTAGAGCTATTGAAAAAATCGAAAATCGATTTTGTTGTCTTAGCCGGATTTTTAAAATTGCTACCCAAGTCAATTATAGATTATTTTCCCCGCAAGGTAGTAAATATTCACCCAGCAATTCTACCAAAATACGGAGGAAAAGGAATGTATGGAATGAATGTGCATAAAGCCGTTATTGAGGCAAAGGAGATCTGTAGCGGTATTACCATCCACTTGGTGAATACTCGATATGATGAAGGTGATATCCTTTTTCAGGCCAAATGTGATGTTTTGCATGGTGATACCCCCGAGAACTTAGCTGAGCGAATTCATGCTTTAGAGTATGAACATTACGCTAAGGTTGTTGATGCATATATCAATAAACTTCTTTAACGCTTCTCATATTTTCGGCCTAGGTTTAATTGGACACCAAGCCCAATTATTACCGGGTTGAAATCCCATGACAGCAATTCGTCGCTCCATGTGTTAATGTTGTTCATAGGCAGTGCTAGGCCAATACTCGCAACAAGCCTAACACTCTTATACCCAAGCTTTACTGTTAGTTCTGGTTCTGCAAATAAACGCATCGCCCTGCTGATATTAACTGTGGATATCCTAATCCCTCCGCTAAAGTCTACAAAATCAGTACCTAGCCCAACCGAGGGCTGTATAAAGAGTTTGGTCATTCTACTGGTCTGAGTTCCGTCGTAGAAATGGTCAATACCCCTAAAGTTTGCAGGAACTTTGCCTACTCCTCCTCCTGCAAAAATCTCTAACTTTCCTAGTCTACCAAAAGTATTAAAGTAACCTGCACCAGCTTCAATGAGGTTATGAATTTCTTTGATTTCAGATTTTTCGTTATTTATTTCTATTTCCCTAGTTCCATTAAAGTAACTTCCGTTTAGCATAACGCCAATGTTATCGGTTATGGCGTATGCCGTTTGTAGTTCAAAGTTGCCTGTGCCAATAATTCCTGAGGCTTGGAACTCCCCATTATTGTTGAGCATGGGTGAATTGTTAGTGGTTGGGTAGTACACGGTCTTGCACGATGATAACCATATTCCCATTAGGGATAACACTGCTAATTTGAGGTTTATCCTAAAAAAAATTCGTTTCATGACATTTGGTTTTAGGGTAAAAGACAATTGTAGTTGTGTTTTATACAACAATGCATGCATCGAAAATGTTTGAAAGTTGAAACGAATATTGAATAGAGTCAACTAAATGACTGTACTATTTAAGAATAGCGAGGTGTTTTAAAATCTGGAAAATGCGTTTTGCTGGGGGAATACTGGCCTTAGAGAAACGCTGTCAAGTTTTACCTGGAAGCTAGTAATGCTATGCTTAAATGCATTGAGGTTTTTCTCGCTTATGGGCTCAACGGGCGGTGCTTCAACCTTAAGAGGGTCAATTGGTTTGCCGTTTTTCCAGAACCTCAAGTCGAGGTGCGGTCCGGTAGCGTAACCAGTTTTTCCAACGTAACCAATAATTTGGCCTTGTTGAACTCTTGTGCCCTTTGCAATGCCTTTACCAAATCGTGAAAAATGGTTGTAACCAGTAGTGTACACACTGTTGTGCTTTAATTTAACATAGTTACCGGCAGCATTATTGTATCCTTTTTCAATTACCACACCATCACCAAGGGCAACAACGGGAGTACCCTCAGGTGCAGCATAATCTACTCCTGTGTGAGGGCGATATATCTTTAGGATGGGATGCATTCGTTTATATGTAAAACCTGAACTGATGCGCGAAAAGCGCAAAGGTGCCTTTAGGAAAGCCTTTCGAAGAGAGTTTCCTTTTTCGTCCCAGTAGCTCCAAACCGAATCCTGCTTGTGGCGGTATGCATAGAACTTTTCTCCTCGATGTTCAAACCAAGCGGCGTGTATAGTGCCAATTCCTACAGATTTGTCAGCAACATATAGTTCATCGTATATGGCCTTAAACTTATCACCAGGATAAAGTCCAAAAAAGTCTACTGTCCATGCAAAAATATCGGATAGGTCGAGTGCTAGTACAGGATTTAGGCTGTACATGCCCATTGCCTCCCATAGCGAAGAGGAAATTTCGGCTTCGCTTATGCGAGTAACAGGTACAATGTTGCGCTGACCAGCGCTTATGATAAGCGAATCGGAGAATTGGAGAATTACGTAATCAATTTGAGTGTGCTCATAAACAAGGTATTCGACCTTTGCGCTCGAATCGGGTTTTGCAAAAACCTTGTATTCATTGCCTGCCCTAATCTTCCGTATATCAAAAATACCTTTGGATTTTGTTTCGAGCTGCCGAATGTGCTCACCAGGCACATTGAGCGACTCCATTATGCTACCCAGTGTTTGATTCCATTTTATAACGTGGCTTGATACAACGAATGAATCAACAGGAATTCCGTACTCAATCAGCGGTTGCTGATAGGTAGTAGTATCGGACTCTTCGAAAAGTGATTGTGGCTGCTGATTAAACCAACGGGTTTGTGCGAAAAAGAAAACTGCTACAAGTGATAGTATGGCAATTATAAGACCTAGTAAGATTTTTTTCTGCATAAAAGTTATAATTTGCCCCTAAATAAAGGATTTTAGGTAATATGTCCTAATGTTCTCGAAAGTTTAGCTAATGCTGATATGGCCATGCGTTAGGAGCGAATGCGCTCAAAACCATGTCCGTAAACGCCCATTACATTGGCTACTGAAACGAAGGCATCGTCATCAATCTCCTTAATTATCTTGTAGATATCGCTTACCTCATGTTTACGCACAAGGGTAATAACTACTTTTTGATTCTCTTTAGTGTACCAGCCTACTCCGTCAATAACTGTAACCCCACGATTAATCCCTTTCGTAATGCCATCAGCAATTTCAGCAAATTTTTTTGAGAAGATGAACATTTGTACAGATTGTCTACTTCCCGAGAGTACCGCATCAATTACATAGCCTGTAATTGCCACCGAGACATATCCGTAAACTATGGTCTCAATTCGCTTTACGGGAACAAGGTCGGTAAGCACAAGAAACGAGGAGCCTATGATAAACACATCGCATAGCATGATAACTTTGCCCGGACTAATGTTCCGATACTTATTCACTATCATGGCAATAATATCGGTTCCTCCAGTACTGCCTCCCTGTGTAAAGATGATTCCTAAACCCAACCCCGACAAGATACCCCCGATGATTGCCGCAAGGAATTTATCCTCAACAACGGGTTCAGTAATAAGAGGTTGCATAACAGCAAGGAGTATTGAGGCAGCGATTACAGCAATAATAGTTTTTAGGCCAAAACTAGCTCCTAGAATTTTAATGGCAACAATTATGAGCACAATATTTACTAGGAAGAAGGTATAGCCCACAGGAAATCCTGTTGCATAGTATACTAAAGCACCAACTCCCGATATTCCGCCACCCGTAATTTGATGAGGAAGTATAAATGCTGTCCACCCAAGTGAATATAGAAATAGACCCAAAACAACAATAGAGTAGGTTTTGGTTACCTTGTAGAATGCGTTAAATGTCATACGTTATTTTATTGCAAAGTAATGGCTTGAATTTTATTTGAATACAAAAATAGACAAGAAATGCGACATCCATTGGTTTATGATAGCAAATATTTACTAGCCTACAAAACAGGATTTATTATGTGAACCTTAGACCTGTTTTAGTAGCACTGATGTCTAATTAGGTAATTGAGAGAAATTCTATAAAAATCCTAGTTCAAGCATTGCCTCCTCGCTCATCATCTCTTTTCCCCATGGGGGGTCAAAGGTTAGGTTTATTACCACTTCAGTAATGCCATCAACCTCACCAACACGGTCATTTACATCTTGCAAAATTTGGTCGGCCATTGGGCAGTTTGGGGCTGTAAGGGTCATTTTAATCGTTGTTTTCCCATTCTCTTCAGTATCAACCTCATAAATAAGGCCTAAATCGAAAATGTTAACAGGTATCTCAGGATCATAAACATCTTTAAGAGCCTTAACAATATCTGCTTCAATGGCAAGAATATCTCTATGTGTACTCATCTCTAAAACTTTTTACGTTTCTCTTCTTAACAGTGAAATGATTAAAAGCCAAAATGGTTATCCATTTAACTTTGCCTGGTAGGCAAGGGCATATAGTTTCATCTGCTTCATCATGGCAAGTAGCCCGTTTGAGCGGGTAGGAGAGAGGTTCTCTCGTAGCCCAATTTTATCAACAAAGTAAAAGTCGGCATCAATAATCTCTTGGGGTGTTCGGCCGTTAAGCACGCGAACAAGCAGCGCAACAATCCCCTTGGTAATAATGGCATCGCTATCGGCCTCAAAAAAAATTTTATCATCTGTAAGTGTAGCGTCAACCCATACCTTGCTTTGACAGCCTTGAATAAGATGCTGATCTATGCGCATTTTCTCATCCATAGGGTTTAGTTCGTTGCCTAAATCGATAAGTTGCTGGTAGCGATCCATCCAATCATCGAAAATGCTAAATTCTTCAACAATTTGATCTTGAACCTCGTTTATAGTCATTCGTATAGTTTTATTCTAATCAATCGCAAAAATAATGGAAATGGTAATAAAATCCTTCTACACGTTTAGTGTGTTAGGGTGTAAGAAACTGACAATTAGGCAAACATCATTTTTACCTTTTTTACTCCTTCAACCAATTTATCAATTTCTTCTTTGGTGTTATAAAAAGCCAACGATGCCCTTACTGTGCCATCAATGCCAAAATGGGCCATAACAGGCTCTGTACAATGTGTTCCGGTGCGTATTGCAATGCCCATTTTGTCAAGTATCATGCCCATATCAAATGGGTGAATATTGCCCACGAGGAATGAGATTATGGATGTTTTTTCTTTAGCTGTTCCTATAATTCGAAGGCCATTAATAGTTAGTAGGCTTTGGGTTGCGTATTCAAGTAGTTCATTTTCATACCGAACGGCAGCCTCGATACCTACCGATTGATAATATTTTAGAGCTGTTGCTAAAGCTGCTGCACCAATGTAATTGGCTGTACCTGCCTCGAACTTAAAGGGCAACTCATTGAACGTTGTTTTCTCGAACGATACGGTGGCAATCATATCACCACCACCCTGCCAGGGTGGAATTTGTTCGAGTAACTCCTGCTTTCCGTATAGGACACCAATGCCCGTTGGCCCATAAATTTTATGCCCCGATATTGCGTAGAAATCAGCATCCAAGTCCTGTACATCGAGAATGCCGTGTTTGGCACCCTGTGCACCATCAACAAGTACCTTAACCCCATGAGCGTGGGCTTTGGCAATAATTTGCTTTATGGGATTTACCGTACCCAACGAGTTGGAAACGTGGTTTACGGCAATAATTTTTGTTCGGTTGGTAATTAGCTCATCCAGTTTTTCAACCATCAAATCTCCGTTGTCGTCAAAAGGAAGAACCTTAAGCTTAGCTTTCTTCCTTTCGCACAGCAGCTGCCAGGGAACAATATTGGAGTGATGCTCCATTTCTGAGACGATTACCTCATCGCCCTCACCAACAAAAGCCTCGCCAAATGAGAATGCCACAAGGTTTATGCTGGCAGTTGCGCCCGATGTGAAAATAATCTCGCACGTGCTTTTTGCGTTGATAAATTGCCTGACCGTTTCGCGCGCCTGCTCATAGGCTTTGGTTGACTCGTCGCTTAGTTTATGCACCCCGCGGTGGATGTTGGCGTTTATTTTGGTATAAAAATGCTCAATGGTATCGAGTACGCACTTTGGCTTTTGGGTAGTGGCACCATTATCAAAATAAACCAATGGTTTACCATGAACCTGTTGGCTTAGGATGGGGAAATCGGAACGTATTTTATCAACATTGAATACCATAGTGCTTTTTTAACAGCAGTTCATTGGGCAGTTTTGGCAACGTGAAAGGTCGCCCCGTAGGCGTTTGTTTACCAGTTCATCAATCCGTTCACGTAAAGGCTCAATTTTAATATGCCCAATCACATCGTGTGCAAAGCCAAACATAAGAAGAAGCATCGCTTCGCGCTCGCCAATTCCACGCGATTGCATATAAAATTTGGCGTCCATATCGAGTTGCCCAACCGTTGCGCCATGGGTACACTTCACATCATCGGCATAAATCTCGAGCTGTGGTTTGGTGTGCATTTTGGCATCGGCAGTTAGCAGCAAATTGTTGTTGCTTTGAAATGCCAGTGTTTTCTGTGCGTCCTGACGAACCAAGATTCGTCCGTTGAAAGCCCCCGTTGCCTGTTCGTCGAGTACGGCTTTGTACAACTCGTTGCTAGTACAGTTAGGCTTAGCGTGGTCGATAAACGAATACATGTCGATATGCTGATTACGGTCGGCTAGGGCGAGTCCATAGGTATGGTTCTCGCATCCTTCATCGTTTAAAAGGATGTGAATGTTATTGCGAATAATGCCGCCGTGCAGCGATACAGTATTTGTGCTTAGTACCGAATCGCGCTCCTGCTTTGCGAAGAGATGTGAGAATTGGGTGCAATCATTATGCTGATTCTGCATTGATACCACATCGATATTTGCTCCCTGATTGGTGAAAATCTCTGTTACCACATTCGACAAGAATTCCTGAGGCGATAGGGTATGGTCACAGATTACGATATCTGCCTGTGCGTTCTCCTCGGCAATGATGAGGTTACGGTACTGAACAAGTTGATTCTCGTTACTCATCATCAGGTTGATGATTTGTATGGGTTTTTCTAGTACTACCCCTTTGGGTACGTAGATAAAAACACCATCCTGAGCAAATGCAGTGTTTAGTGCAACAAGGCCATCCTCATCGTTATCGGCAAGTGTGTTATAGTACTTGCTAACAACGTTTGGGTATTTTTTTGCTGCTTCGGAAAGGCTGCCTACTATTACCCCTTGGTCAATCTCAGTCAGCAGATCGGGGTTGTTTAGGTAAAACCCGTTAAGCATAAGTGCTAAATGGGTATCGAGCGAAGGGATATCGCAGCGAAAGATATCGTCGACATTAAACGATATCTGTTTTGGAGTAAAGTACTTTTCGTAGTCGTTGCGGAATAGCGATTCCACTTTCATGTACTTGTACTTTTCGCTTTTAGCGTTTGGAAAGCCTAGAAGTTTAAAACTTTCCAGTGCAGACTGCCTAGCTTTGTTCAGAATATCGTTTGAGTGCTCGGTAATAAGGTCAAGATTATCAAAATAAAGATTGATAAAATTTTCCTTTGGAGCTATGTTTAATGCGTTCATATTGTTTTTTTGTTAAACGCTAAAGCCTTAAATAAACAAACTTATTGGCTCTAGATTTTACGTTTATTCTTCCAACTCGCTTTTAATCCATTCGTAACCTTTTTCTTCAAGTTCTAATGCAAGCTCCTTGCTACCCGTTTTTACGATACGACCGTTATATAGGATATGAACAAAATCTGGGATGATATACTCTAAAAGTCTCTGGTAGTGCGTAATAACTACGGTTGAGTTGTTAGGAGTTTTTAGCTTGTTTACACCATTGGCTACTATGCGTAGCGCATCAATATCGAGTCCTGAGTCAGTTTCGTCCAGAATTGCCAATTTGGGTTCGAGCATTGCCATTTGGAATATCTCATTCTTTTTCTTTTCTCCACCTGAGAAGCCCTCGTTAACCGCACGGTTGGTAAGAGCAGAGTCTATTTCAACCAGTTCCTTGCGCTCGCGCATCAGCTTTAGGAAGTCTGATGCCGTTACAGGGCCGAGCCCTTTGTGTTTACGATGCTCATTCATGGCTGTTTTCATAAAGTTTACCATGCTTACACCTGGTATCTCAATGGGATACTGAAAACTTAAGAATAGGCCTTCGCGTGAGCGCTCTTCGGGTGAGAGGTCAAAAATGTTTTTGCCATTAAAGGTGATTTCGCCCTGGGTAACCTCAAAAAGTTCGCGACCAGCAAGTACGGCACCTAAAGTGCTCTTACCCGAACCGTTGGGTCCCATTATGGCGTGAATCTCGCCAGGTTTTATTTCAAGGTTAATCCCCTTTAAAATTTCTTTGCCATTAATACTGGCGTGTAGGTTCTTTATTGTTAACATGGTTTGTACCTTTTATATCAATATGAGATTTTTCTTAATTTTTTTATCCAACGCTGCCTTCTAAACTTATTTGCAGTAATTTTTGTGCTTCAACGGCAAACTCCATGGGGAGTTTATTTAGCACCTCTTTGGCGTAGCCATTAATAATTAGCGCCACAGCATCCTCGGTTGAAATACCTCGCTGGTTACAGTAGAAAATTTGGTCTTCGCCAATTTTCGAAGTGGTTGCTTCGTGCTCTACTATTGCCGTGGGGTTATCCACCTCGATGTAGGGAAATGTATGTGCACCACATTTATCGCCAAGTAGCATTGAGTCGCATTGTGAGAAATTTCGAGCATTTTCGGCATTTTTAACTACTTTAACTAAGCCACGATAGCTGTTGTTGCTTACGCCAGCGGATATCCCTTTTGACACTATTCTACTTCTACTGTTTTTACCAATATGAATCATCTTCGAACCAGTATCGGCTTGCTGGTGATTGTTGGTTACAGCAACGGAGTAAAATTCGCCATATGAGTTATCGCCCAAGAGTATGCAGCTGGGGTATTTCCATGTTATAGCCGAACCAGTTTCCACCTGTGTCCAAGATATTTTACTGTTTTTGCCCTTGCAAATTCCACGTTTTGTTACAAAGTTGTAAATACCGCCCTTACCATTCTTGTCGCCAGGATACCAGTTTTGTACGGTTGAGTACTTTACTTCGGCATTCTCCATTACTACAATCTCAACTACTGCTGCGTGCAGCTGGTTTTCATCGCGCTGTGGAGCGGTACAGCCTTCGAGGTACGATACGTAGCTGTCGTCCTCGGCAATAATGAGCGTACGCTCAAACTGACCGGTATTGGCTGCATTTATTCTGAAATAGGTGCTGAGTTCCATGGGGCTTCTCACGCCTTTAGGGATGTAGCAGAAACTACCATCGCTAAAAACAGCTGAGTTAAGTGCTGCAAAAAAGTTGTCGGTAACGGGAACCACAGATGCTAAATACTTTTTCACCAAATCGGGATGCTCTCTAATAGCCTCACTCATAGAGCAGAATATGATTCCCTGTTCGGCTAGACTTTCGCGGAAAGTTGTTTTGACTGATATACTATCCATTACTGCATCAACGGCAACACCAGAGAGTATTTTTTGTTCCTCAAGCGGAATTCCCAGCTTGTTGAAAGTATCAAGGAGTTCGGGGTCAACCTCATCTAAGCTATCGAGTTTTGGCTTTTGCTTTGGGGCAGCGTAGTAAATTATATCCTGATAATCAATCTCTGGGATGTTTAGGTGAGCCCAATTGGGCATCTCCATTTCCTGCCAATGCCTAAACGCTTTTAGGCGGAACTCAAGCATCCATTCGGGCTCATTCTTTTTCTGCGAAATAATCCTTACAACATCTTCGCTTAGCCCCTTTGGAATTGTTTCGGTCTCGATATCGGTATAAAATCCGTACTTGTATTCGGAACTTGTTACCTCTTCGATAATTTTATCTTGATCGTTGGTCATTACTAATTTATTAATAGAATACTTCTTACTGTAGTCCCATTTTTTACAATTAAAGAACACGGCACCGCTTAAAATGTTTACCGTTTTGTTAATAAACTAACAGTAGGATGGAATCAATCTAAATAGGCTGCAAATATAGT
>JAQUJY010000146.1 GCA_028680705.1 Bacteroidales bacterium | reverse complement strand
CACGCCCAGCATTGGCATAGGCCTATCGTATAAGATATTGAAAAGTAAGCAGGAGGGGAATTTTAAGTTATTAAAATCCTCTCGGGCGAGGTAAAGATAATACATTTTGGGATAAACGATTCGTGTTGCGATTGGCATCGTTCTGGTGAGCCGAAAAACAAGCACAGCGGGCGTTAACCCCAATTATTCATATATCTATTTATTTATTTTCAAAGGAACACATGGAACATTCATGGAGTAGTCATTCTCCTGTGTGTTAACGTTGTTAACATGAATGTTTCATTCGAATAATTGCTGTCTCCGACAGCGACTAAGTCTCACAACCAATTTTGTTACCCAAAATTGGGCTCGACTAGGTCAGGATAACCCGCATTTGCATTCATCTTTAACAAATTTGATGAATAATGCGGGTTTAAAAAGTAAGGTAAAATAAAAGCGCAGCAACCCAAAATAAAACCTCTGAACAGAGTGGGCTGCCGCGAAGATTGTAAAACATGTAAATATAGCAAAAATGAAAAAGAAAGTTTTAATTTTGGCAATGGTAGCTGCTCTTGGCCTAACAAACTTGATTACTTTTGGAAAAGATAAGCCAAAAAAACCAACTACAAGTATTGAAGTAGGGGATCTCTGTTGTACAAATTTTGATGGGTGGTGCAACTACGGAGATGTTATAATTAATGGAGCCTTTTGGTATCCCCATTAAAGTTCAATTTTACTAGCGAATAGTGGTGGGCTAATAGCAGAATATCCATTAGCCCATCACTATAAAAATTAAATAAAAAAATCATGAAATCCTATTCCCACTTATTTGCAGCATCTTTTTTATGCTTAACAATTATCGCCGCATGTAATGATAAAACAGAGGAAGAAAAATTTAAGGATAAATTTCAAAATAAAAAGACCCTTACTTTAGGAGAAAGCATAGAATTAAACAATAAATATGTAAACACTCTTCAGCTGATTATCAATGATAGTTTGGCCTTGTTTAAACACAAACAGTCCGAATGCTTCTTTTCAATATACAATCTCAACAAAAACAAAGTAGAGCAACAATTTGCTCCCATAGGTAAAGGCCCCGAGGAAATGATTCTTGCCGGCAGTATTTGGATTGATTATAAAACCAATACATTTTATGCCTATGATGTTTCAAAGCAAAAGTTGTTCCTTTATTCAATTGGCTGTTTGCTCTCTCATAGCAATTGTTCACCTCAAATACTCGATATAAAATCTCCAGATAGCGTAAAAAGTATATACTCTATGGCACCCGTAAATGAAGTAGAGGTAATATGTACAGGGTCATTTTATGATGGGTCGCTAGCCCATTTTAACTATCGTGAAACGGTAACGAAAGGGTTCTATGGGCATTACTTTGTGGATGAGAAGTACAAAGATACTCCCAATTGGCTTTTGGGGCATGCTAATCAAGGGAAGGTTTTAAGGAAGCCAAATGGCAACAAGTTCGTTAATGCCGCATACTATTGTGGTCATATTGAGTTTTTCTCCATAGATAATGGTAAATATAAATTAAATAACAGCCATACTATACATCCCACAATATTTGGAAAAATCGATTTCCCGAATGGCCATAGCACTGCTGCACTAAAAAGAGAAAACAGGCTTGGATTTATAGATGTTTCCTTTAACAAAGACTTTTGCTTTGCCTTATACTCTGGTCGTTCCATGAAAGATTATGGTAATGAGTGTGCTTATGGGCGTGATATCTATGTTTTTACATGGGAGGGTAAACCAACTTTTCACTATCAGCTAGAAAAAGATGCGAATTCAATTGCTATAAGCAATGATGGAAAGCATTTATACGTCCTAACTGTTGAAGATGATTTCTCATTGCTAAAGTTCACTTTAAATTTGGATTAAAGAAATCATACAACCCGTATTTTATATCCTGTTTTGTCCTTCTAATGCTAATCTCATGTCATAAGCAAGGGCTAAATGAAGTATTAACAAAACCAAGAGGCTTAACGATAAGGAGTTTAGGACAAGTTTATAATAAAACGATTTCAGTTAACAATGGATACGAAATTTCAGTATGGATAAATGGTGACTGTCTTCCCTGCGTTCTTGAAATGGGAAATTGGCATCAAATTTATCATCGCTTTGCCCTACCTTATGATATCGAAATGAATTTCTATGTATATAGCCAATTTGATTATACACTGTTTGAAGAAACTATGAAGAACACCCTTTTCTCTGCGCTCCCAGTTTACTAAGACACAAACAATTCATTCAGAAAGGAAAATAACCTCGATATGGGAAAGGTTGATTGTTTTTTTACAAAGAACGACACAATTTTGTTAAAAGGTAATTTAGTAAGGGACAAAAAGGTGTATAGTTTATTTGTAGATAGAGTAAAAAAAATTGAAAAAGTGTATGATATTAGTTTCTTCGATTTTAAATAGACAATAGCTTAATTCTCGGTTTGGTATTTTTAGTATGCAATGTTTAAGCTTGAAATAGTAAAAATATAGAGTTAAAGGATTTGATACAAAATTGTTATACAATATTATCAACGTAAATATCAATCAAACAAAACAATATCATTACCAATAAAACATTACCCTTGCTTACCAACACCCACAAACCCTAAAAAATGAAACGCCTTTATACCCATACCCTCATAGGGGCTTTTTTTATACTACTGGCTTCCTGCTCATCGGGCAAAACCGATAGCGAACAAACCAATAGTAATGAGCGCAAAGGCTCGCCCACCCCGGTAATGGTTACCACGGCACCGGCTACAACCAAAACTTTTTACCACGAGCTGCTGTGCAACGGAACGGTTGAGGCTGGCCGTATGGCTAAAATTACCTTCGAGGCTCAGGGTATTATTGAGCTAATCCCCATTGCCAACGGGCAGATGGTGCAGAAGGGACAGCTGCTGGCACAACTCAACAATAGGGAACAGCAAATGGCGCTAGAACGTGCCCAAACCGCTCTGCAGCGGGCCAAGGTTGAGATGAAACACCTTATGCTGGGCTATAGTGATACATCGAACCTTTCGGCCCAAATACTCAAAACCGCTCGTATTAAGAGTGGGCTCTCCGAGGCAGAACTTTCCGTTAAGGAGCAGGAATACAAGCTAGGTAAAACTTCAATTTATGCCCCATTTCCTGGTCGGGTGGTAAACCTAAAGGCTAAACTCCATAACCCCACCACTAGCTACGAGTACTTTTGCCAAATTGTTGATGAGCACTCGTTTCAGGTATCGTTCAGCGTGCTCGAGTCGGAGCTACAAATGGCCACCGAGGGCACTCAGCTTGAGGTATACCCCTTCTCAAATCCCAACCTTAGAGCTAAGGGGAAAATTACTGAGGTAAACCGAATGGTTGATGAGAATGGAATGGTTGCCATTACTGCCGAGCTTACTCAAACCCATAAGAATATTATCCCCGGAATGAACGTAAGGGTACTGGTACGACGTGCCATGCCCAACCAGCTGGTTATCCCTGTTGAGGGGCTTGCCCGCCGCCAGAACCGCGATGTGGTTTTTGTAATGCACGACTCGCTTGCCCACTGGCAATACGTAACCGTTGGCCCACGCAACACCAAGGAGGCGGTAATTACCGAGGGGCTAAAAGAGGGCGACAAGGCAATTATAACGGGCAATGCCACCATTGGGCACGAGGCATGGGTAAGGGAAGAGGAGTAGAAATAATGATGTTTAGAGTTTGAAGTTCAGGTACAGGATGAATTTGAGGTTCAGACTAAGCATTAAACTTAAAACCTATTACTGAATACCAAAAAAATGCTTCCCAAAAAACCAAACACCTCCCTCCTTCCCTCCTATATCAACTCATTTA
>JAQUJY010000068.1 GCA_028680705.1 Bacteroidales bacterium | reverse complement strand
CCTTATGTTAAAGGGGCCAATAAACCGCCCCAAACTGTTACAACAGAAGAAGTAAAACTAACCCAAAAGTTTGAAGTACTGGTGGTTGATGACGAAGAAACATCACAACAGCTATTCAGTATAATGATTAGGCCTTTTGCTTCCAATTATTTCCAAGCCACTAATGGTCATGAAGCCGTTGAGGTCTGTCGGCAAAACCCAAATATCAATTTGATACTAATGGATATCAATATGCCTATAATGAGTGGTTATGAAGCTACACGACAAATCCGCAAGTTTAATAAAGAGGTTGTAATAATTGCCCAAACGGCATACGCACTTTCAGAAGATCGCGAAAAAGCAATCGAAGCAGGTTGTAATAATTATGTTTCAAAACCCATAGACCACTTAGAACTAATTGGTTTAATTAATCAATACTTAAGCTGATTTGATACTCTTAAAACAACTACCGATACGAAAGAGAGAACTTTGATTGTACGTTAGTTTATACGCACAATTCAATGTTAATTAGTTAAGGTATCACTTTCTATTAAACTATTATCACCAACCTTTCTTTAATGGGCTAAGAGACTAAAGAGCACTAGAGTTCCTAACTATATCACCAATACGATCGACGGGTACTGCCTAGCCAACCGATTTAATGCTCTAACTATAATCCGAGAAGTAAATTCCGTTGAATCATCTAAAAGCGGCTAATTCCAAAACTTGTTCATGTCTAGCGCACCCCGTTGTAGCCTAAAAAGTTGCGTAGTGGTGGTCAACCCCTCCTTTTACTTTACCTTCACCATCAAGCATGTACTTAAATCGGCTTCTATCATTACGCTGAGGTTTTAGTTCCTTGTCAATTAGTTTACTTCCCCTCACTTCCGGCTTTACATTACTTAACTAAGATTTGCTGGCTATGCTATCATTTTCGGAAATTTTAAAGAACGATATGGTTTCAACCAGTCTATCGGAATTGGTTTTTACCTCTTGGGCGTTTGCAGATAGTTCCTGACTCATTGAGGCATTGTCCTGAACGGTTTTATTTAGGCTCTGGATAGCGCCATTTACCTGATCGGCACCTGACGCCTGCTCAATGCTAGCTGACGAAATTTCCTGTATAAGTTTTAGGTTGTCCTTTACTTTAGGGATAACCGCTATCAACTTTTTGCTGGCATCGTCAGACGCTTCGCGAAGCATATTTGCCATATTCTCGATATCCTGTGCCGATGAAGCTGAGCGTTCGGCAAGTTTCCGAACCTCGGCTGCTACAACGGCAAATCCTTTGCCATGCTCGCCAGCACGTGCTGCTTCAACAGCAGCATTTAAGGCCAGTATGTTGGTTTGGAAAGCGATATCGCGAATAATAACAATTTTTTCGGTAATGTTATTCACCAACTCTAGGGCGCTATTGGCAGCATCTACCCCTTGCACAACACCCGATTCGGTTTCAATGGCTACCTTTTCGGCAAGTTTAGCATTCTCCGAGGTTTGGTCGATATTAGCCGCCATTTCCTCCATACTCGATGAAACCTCTTCGGTTGAAGAAGCCTGATTACTAGCACCCTGAGATAGTTGCTGGCTGCTAGTGGTAAATAAAACGCTTGCATCAGCAATACTCTGCGAGCCCTGCACAATATTTTGGGTGATATCTTTTAGTACATCACCCATATTATTTAGGCTACGGGCCAAATCTCCTATCTCATCGTGTTTTGCAAGTAAATCGCTATCCAGTTTAACTGTGAGATCGCCCGATGAGATCATTTCGCCAAACCGCACCCCTCTTTGTATGTTACCTATTAACTTTTTGCTGAAAATAAAAGATGCTGTGGTGGAACCAACTATTAGGATAACTAAAGCCACAATAATGAACATGATATTTTTGCTACGTTGCTTGTCAAAAACTATGGTGGTATCTGAAATTATCGTATTGAGGTTCTGCTTTAGATCCTCTGCCACCTTTTGGGTGCTATCGTACATTTTATAGTCTTCCTGTATTATACTCCAATAATCGTTGCAAAGCGAAACGTAATCACTAACCAAACCACTTAGGCTAGCATTGTCAATATTACTTACAATGGCATTTGACCTCTCTTGCCAAGAATTAAAGTCTGCTATTTTTGACGACACAAAAAACTGTTGACCCAAAAACCGCATCTCGTACATCTGAACTACAAACTCGGGGTATTCTGAAATAATACGATTAATTGTCTCATTGGTTTGGGATAAAATTTGTTCCTTACGCAATGTAATTTTACCCAGCTGCTCCGTAATTTTCTTGTATTCACCTATTTCAAAAAGCATAAGGTCAATAGTCCTATCATTCTTTTTAAGAATAGAATTTCCCTTAAAGCTGGTCAAAATAGTTTCAATCGTTTCTATACTCTTCTCGAGCCTAATATGGGTATCACTATCAGAACTTAGGCTGTAAAGTAAAAAATTATTGTCGACAGAAATTTTCGCTTTGTCGGCCAGATGAAGGTCTAAAATGCTAGCTCTTATGCTGTTAATTTGATTAAAACTTAGAAATGTAGCACCTGCAGCCAGTAATGCAGCAATCGACAAGGAACCAAACATTAGGGCTAATTTGGTTTTAAGTTTCAGGTTAATAAGGTTCATGCTCGGAAATTTTATTTGGGTTACAAAATTCACACGATAATATTTTAAAAGTAGCTATTTAGCTTTCACTCTGCAAATAATTGTGAAATACAATGCTGTATTAGTTTAGGCTATATTTTCTATTAAACTATTACCAATAATCTCCCATCAATATGCTCAAGCCAGACTGCACAGAGGAATCAGCCAGAATGGGTTACGTCGGGGCATCTTCCCTTAAAAAAAATCGTTTGGAATAGCATTAGGTAATTTTGCAGTAAACAGTGCGGAACTAATTTGGGAATCAATAAAAACTTTGTTCGAATGAGGTTTAATACTAATTTAAATTGCCATAAAATCAAACTCCATATGGTAAGGGCATCTGGAAAGGTTTGGAAAGTTCTAATAAAATTGCCCTGTGGAATAGGGTTGAAGAAGAACATTGAGAATATTAAATCGCCCGAGTTAGTTATTTGTCAGATATTAAACTGATGCGTACAAACTATTGAAATAAATAATGATTGTAAGACCGTAGGACTATCCAGAAAACAACGATTGAATAGAAATCGGTTCAGTCGAGCCAGACTATCTATCTTGCTTTTCAATTAAGAAGACTAAAAAAATCAGCTAAAAAAATATCTTCGGAATTGCGAGAGCGATATGAAAATCTGATGGAAGAAATACGTAAAGAATTGAACGGTTAAAATCCGAATAAAATATTCTAAATCACTTGTGTCCAGTGAAAGCATTTAACCGGACACAAGTTATAAGTATTTAATTTGCTTACAGTTGACTATTATTCTTTATGGTAATTCATTCCACTTGTTCAACTCTTCATCCACAATATCGTTAAGCGAAACCTCTCGACTGATTCTACCAATCAATTGATCAATTTCTTCATTGCGAAGAATATCGCGCACACCGGCTCGGGCATTGGCAATACGGAGCAAAATACCTCTTGCTTTTAAATCCTGGTAAAGCTGGCCAATCATTTTAGCGCCTGCCCGGTCAACATGAGGGGAGGTATTCAAATCCCAGATAACTGTTTTCAGTGATGTGCTGGCATAATCGACTTTTGATAGAATATGTTCTTCGATGTAATCCGTATTAAAGTAATATACCGAAGATTCGACCCTGAATAGAAGAAGCGGTGGGAATAATTCGTTGTCCGGGTTTCGGACAACATCGGAATAGCGTTGGGTGCCAGGTATTCTCCCCAAAATAGCAACATGGGGAATCGAAACCGCCTTGATCACCAATACTAAAGTAACAATAGCAGCAATAAGAACCCCTTCGAGAATTCCAAAAACAAGCACGCCAATCACCGCGATTATAGCCAGAACAAGTTCTGTTTTATTGGTTTTCCATAAATGGACAAACTCTTTCACATCAACCAGTCCTTTAACGGCCACAATTACAATACAAGCCAGCACCACATTGGGTAGGTTTTCTAACAGTCCAGTAAACAGTACTAGGCATACTCCAATAACTATTGAGGCAAATATGAGTGAAATGGGTGTTTTTGCACCGGCTTTTTCATTTACGGCTGTTTGCGATAAGCCGCCACTTACTGGATAACTTTGCCCGAATGCCGTAGCTAGGTTAACAATACCAAGAGCAAGTAATTCCTGCCGGGGATCAATTTTATACCCGTATTTTTGGCCCATTGCTTTTGCAGATGAAACGGTTTCGATATAAGCCAGCAAAAAACAGGCAAAAGCAAGCGTAAATATTTCATCTATATCTCCGGCATATAAAGTGGGTATATGAAATTGAGGTAACCCTTCGGGAATCAAACCCACCGTACTAAAACCAAAATTACCCAAGGGCGTTAACGAAACAACCAGAATAGAAGCAATCACCAACAAAATTGCTATGGGTCTTCCGGGGAAAAATTTCTCCCCCATAAAAAGCAATACAAGGACGACAACTCCAAAACCAAGCACATAGTAATTAAATTGCGGCCATTGCTGAACAAGTGCCACCAGCCGAGTAAAAAAACTCTTGCCTCCACCTGGAACGCCAAACAACTTTGGCAACTGCGTTGTGGCAATAGCAAGTGCTGCTCCGGCTTTAAAACCCAGCATCACGGTATCGCTAATAAAATTAATTATGCCGCTCAAACGCAAAAAATAAGCTAATAAGCTCATCCCAGCAAATACGAGTGCTGTAAATGAGGCGATATCGGCCCATCGCTGAGGATCACCATTGGCCATACCTGAAATAGTAACCCCTATAAGCAACGATATTGCCGAAGTGGGACCGATGGCAAGTTGCCTGCTGCTTCCAATCAATGCGTAAAAAGCACCACCCAAAAGATAGCCGTATATACCATATTGGGGAGGCAAACCAGCAAGTGATGCATAAGCCAGAGAAACTGGAATGGCGTAAGCGGCTAGCGTTATGCCAGCAAGAGCGTCTTTCCCTAAAAATTTTAAATTATAAGTCCGAAGCCAGTTTAAAGCTGGGATGTGGTTTTTCCAAAACATCATTATTGCACTTATAAATTTTCGGGCTACTATAAAGCAGATTGCCTATCTGAGCACCTCGTATTGCATTCCTCTTTTTTCAAGCTCTTTGCACACCATCGATAATTGGGTAGTATCCTGCAAATTAAAAGTAATGGTTACATGTACATGCCCCACTGGTACGCTTGTGGTAGAACGTTCGTGCGCAATGTCGTGAATGCTCGCCTTCATTTTATCCAGAATATTGATAATCTCCTTTAACTTCCCGGCCCGATCTGGGATAAGCACCTGGATACGGGCACGTAAGCCTTCATCCATCACTCCCTTATCAAGGATTTGTTCGAGTATAGACATGTTGGCATTTCCTCCGCTAATTATCGGGACAACCTTTCGACCTTTTGTACTGGCTTTTTGATAAAGTACGGCTGCCATTGCCGCCACACCAGCAGGCTCGACGAGGATTTTTGCACGTTGTAGCAATAAATAGGCCGTTCGAGCCATCTCGGCATCATTTACCACTACCAGTTCGTCTACCAATTTACGGGTTACATCAAAAGTGAGCTTACCTGGCGATTTAACGGCGATACCGTCTGCAATGGTATCAACCGAATTGAGGGTAACGAGTTCCCCTTTTTCCATGGAAGCTTTCATAGATTGTGCGCCATCAGCTTCCACACCAATAATTCGTATACGAGGATTAAGTTGTTTCAAAACAATGGCAATACCAGCAATCAGCCCACCGCCACCAATGGGTACTACTACATCTTCTACCTCACGCAGCTGATCAAATATCTCAAGACCAATGGTGCCTTGTCCTGCAATAATATACGGATCGTCAAACGGATGCACAAAAGTAGCACCAGATTTCTTGCCAAATTCAATAGCCGCATTAAATGCATCATCAAAGGTATCGCCGATAAGCACCACCTCGGCACCATAGGCTCGCGTAGCAATTACCTTAAGCGGAGGGGCAAACTCGGGCATAAACACCGTGCTCTTTACGCCAAGGCTTGAAGCTGCGTAAGCCACCCCCTGCGCATGGTTACCTGCTGAAGCACAAAGCACACCTTTAGAAGCCTCTTCGGGGGTAAGGTTTTTAATCTTATAGTAGGCGCCTCTTACCTTGAAGGAACCAGTAGTCTGAAAATTTTCCAGTTTAAGGTAAACATCGGCCTCCGACATGGTTGAGAAAGATTTACTGCGCTCGAGTGGCGTAAACTTTACAACATTTTTTAATACCGATTGGGCATTGATGATATCGCTGAATTGTATCAAGGTTATATTATTTTTGGTATATAGTATAGGTATTATATTTAAGAAGCAAAGATAGTAAGGGTTTTTATAAGCGGGATTAATTTGGTTTTATTTAAGTTTTACCCTCATCAAATATCTCACAAATTCCATTTTCTTATTACCGTTCTAAATATTTATTTGTCTCGTTAAAATTAAGCTATCCCTTTATATTTTGCCCTATTTCCTCTATTATATTCCAAATACCTGTTAAGCCCTGAAATATTTGGGAGGATATCTTTTATTGGTTTCAAAAGTAGCTGAAAACAGGCACTTTTATATACCTCGCTCTATTTTTAAAACACAAAGCACTGAGCTATTACAAAAAGAACAATTAAAAAAATTACTATTTCAGTATAAGATTACACCCAACCAAAGCATATTTCATCATCAAAAAAAAAACAATCTACTTCAAAAGTGTGAATAATGTAACATATTCATAAAATTATGTAACAACCACATAAGCAAAAGGGAATACATTTGACTACGTATTCACACATACAATTTATAATTCACGACAAGCAATACAAATTACTCAATAAAATAATTGAAATGCTTTTCAGGTCTAGCTTAAATTGCAATAAAACCAAACTCTTAAAGATAAAGGCATCTACTAAAGTTTGGAAAGTTCAAATAGAACTACCCTGTGGAATTTATTTGAAAAAGAATCGTGAGGATATTGATACAATTAAATGGTCTATTTGGCACATATTAAACTAAAATAGCAACTTTTGAAATCAACATAGGTTGTACTAAAAAACATTAACAATAATAATCACTAAAACTTTAAATCATGGGAAACATACTTTACATCATTGCTGTTATACTCGTAATTGCATGGCAATTGGTTTTATTGGATACAGTGCCGGAGGGTTAATACATATCCTGCTTGTTATTGCGGTTATTGCAGTAATACTTAGGCTTGTTCAAGGAAAAAGAGTTCTATAATATTGGGTTGAAAACATGGGATTTATGAAACAATCATAGATTCATTTTTCAAACTACGAATTAAAACCTCACTTTTTCATTTAAAATGAAAAAAAATGAAAAGGATTCTAGTATTAATAATAGTTGCCGGATTTTTACAAGGTTGTATACTGAACCAGGTAACAGGCCGTAAGCAACTAAGTTTGATTCAGGAATCGGAACTGCAATTGATGGCAACAAGTCAATACAGAACATTCCTTGATGAGAATAAGGTGTTAGACCCTAGAGTCAGTGACGATGCTGCAATGGTTACGAGGGTGGGTATGCGCATTTCAAATGCCATAACTAAATACTACACTCAGCAGGGAAAACAATCGGTAATAGACGGGTACGCCTGGGAGTTTAACACCATTGACAGCAAAGAGGCTAACGCATGGTGTATGCCAGGAGGTAAAGTGGTTGTTTATAGGGGTTTACTACCGATAACACAAAATGAAACCGCCCTAGCAATTGTTGTGGGTCACGAAATTGCACATGCAATTTCCAAGCATGGCAGCGAACGAATGAGCCAAGGGATGGTTCAACAACTTGGAGGAGTGGCACTGGAAGTTGCCTTATCGCAAAAACCACAGCAAACACAAAATTTATTTATGCAGGCTTATGGTATTGGAAGTACTGTTGGCGCTGTATTGCCTTGGTCGCGACAGCAGGAAACAGAAGCCGACCATTATGGGTTGATATTTGCAGCCATGGCCGGATACAACCCGCAGGAAGCAATACCTTTCTGGCAACGGATGTCGGATGCCGGGGGAGCAAACCCACCTGAGTTTTTGAGTACTCACCCTTCCGATGAAACGAGAATTAAAAATCTAAAAAAAATAATGCCCGAAGCTCTGAAATACTACAAAAAAGGCAATTAAAAAGTAGCTGTAATGTTATACAGAGTTCTATTAGGGTATTTTGAACAACAAAAAAGGGCGGCTACCATTGAATGTGTGAATGATGTAACTCTTTTGTAAAATTATGTAACACACAGTAGACAAAAGAAGTCGTTCTTTGTAATATAAAGTTAAATCAATTAAAAAAAACAACTATGGATTCAGGAAAAGTTTTTTTAGGCGTACTAGCAGGCTTAGCCGCTGGTGCATTAGCAGGAATTTTATTGGCCCCTGAAAAAGGGTCGAAAACCAGAAAAAAAATTGTAAGGAAAGGTGAAGATTTGTACGATTCGGTAAAGGACAAATTTGATGATTTACTCGATGACATTACCGATAAATTTGAAAAGGTAAAAGAGGATATTACTGATTACGCAGAAGAGAAAATGCCTAAACCGGATGAAGCTAGAAAAGCGCAAAAATAGCTGAAGTATAAAAACATTTCTGGCGAGTGCAATCATTGTTACAAACTTGAGAGAGCAGATTCCTATGGCAAAATGAAACCGTCAACGAACATCTTTTTGCACAGTTTCACTTTGCCAAGGCTTTCTGAAAGGGTAAAATTAAAACAACCCTACAATGAGAGGAAAATTATATTCTAAAGTCCTTGTCAACAAGCCAGGAAAGCAGGTTGTGTTAACTGCTTTACATGAAGATATGGAAATTGACGCTTTTCAAAGCAATGATTCGGTTACTTTTCAGGTAATTGAAGGAAAATTAAAGCTTCACACACGAAAAGAATCAATAATACTTAAAGAAGGCCAACTGTTTTCGCTTTATGATAACATTAAGTACAGCCTTACAACAGCGGAAAAAACAATGTTTCTGTTAACAATAGTAGATGAACAAGACCAACAGGAAATTGCTTAATCTCATATAAAAACAAGAGTATCATGCCCGAAACTACCGAAAATTTTAAGGATTCAATTGAAACGCTACTGGAAAGTGCTACCGATTATGGTAAAACTAGTTTGGATCTAATAAAGCTTAAGACAATTGATAAAACCTCAGATGCGATTTCCTCTATAATCCCCAGTCTTATTGTCTTAATGATTCTAATGGTATTCCTACTTTTCCTCAATTTGGGCGTGGCTCTATATTTGGGAGAAATATTAGAGAATATCATTTATGGCTTTTTGGCAGTTGCTGCATTTTATGGTGTTATTGGACTTATAGTACGTTTCTTAATGCGCAATCGGATTAAAAGGAAAATTTACAATTATATCATTAAACAGGCACTTAAATAGAATCCTATGGAAAATATATCTTGCAAAGCCGAACTTCTGGATGCTATCCAATTGCTGGAAGAAGAGCAGGCTATTAATTTGAAAGTGATGAGAGAAGATTTTCATCAGGCTTATGAAAGTTTAAAACCTGCCAACCTAATTCGAAATACCATAAAGAATATAACCACTTCGCCTTATCTTTCTGATAACCTTTTGAGTGCAGGAATTGGGCTTGCAGCTGGTTATGTATCTAAAAAAGCCGTTTTCAGTGGTTCAAGTAATGTATTTAAAAGATTTTTTGGATCCATACTCCAATTTGGTGTTACCAATATAATTGCCCAGAATCCAGAAACAGTAAAATCTTTTACCGAATACATTTCACTTCATATTTTTAAAAAAGAGGAGTAAAAACACCAACCGTGCCAAACACAAATATAAAAATTCCGATAAGCGTAAAAGCTCCCCTTATCCTTATAGGGTTGATTGCCTTTTTTGCCGTTTTGTACATCGCTAAAGGCATTATTATCCCTCTTATTTTTGCAACCATCTTTGCCATTGTTTTACACCCGGTTGTAAATATGTTTGTAAGAATTAGGATTAACCGAATATTGGCCATTATCATTACTCTATTACTAACCTTTGTGGTTATTGCATCATTAGGTACCCTTATCATTTCACAGGCAAGTCGATTTACCGAATCACTTCCAAATTTAGTAGATAAATTTACAGAAATTCTCAACCAAACCATAGTTTGGATTTCGGGACATTTTAACTTAAGCAACCGTGAAATTACTGCATGGATTATAAAAACAAAAAATGAATTCATTGGAAGTTTACAAATTGGACAAACCATTGCAAGTGTAGGTAGCGTATTGGTATTTATATTCTTGATCCCGGTATATATATTTATGCTACTATTTTACCAACCCCTTGTTATCGAATTTTTTCGCCGCGTTTTTGGTAAAAGTCATCGAAATAAGGTAAACGAAGTTATTAATTCAATAGAGAAACTAATCCAACGCTACCTTATCGGGTTACTTTTGCAAATCGCTATAATTGCTACCATGTACACAATCGGGCTATTAGCTCTGGGTATAGAATATGCAATAATTGTTGGCATAATGGGTGCCTTTCTCAACCTCATCCCATACATTGGCTCAATTATAGCAGCAATAATACCGATGCTAATTGCCGTTGCGACCAAAACATCGCCCTGGTTTGCTTTGCTGGTTTTGGCACTATATCTGTTCACGCAATTTGTCGATAATAATTTTATTACCCCAAAAATTGTTGGCTCACAAGTAAAACTCAACGCCCTTGCTTCTATCGTTGCCGTAGTAGGGTTTGCTGCATTGTGGGGTATTCCGGGTATGATAATTGCCATTCCGCTTACGGCTATTGCCAAATTAATATTCGACCACGTTGAATATCTGCAGCCCTGGGGATTTTTACTGGGTGATACTATGCCCACACCATTTAAAATTAAACCAATGATACAGAAATTAATTAAAAAATAACTTGCAGTAAAATATGTGAATGATGTAACTATTAGTGTGAATACTGTAATATTCCCAGTATCCTGGTATCTATCTTTATATCATGAAAGTTTGGCAACAATTAAAATTAATAAAAACCCGTATTTGTACTTAAACACAAAATCGTTATTGCTAAACCTTTGTTTTTTTTGGGTTGTAGCATCCGAATCAAAGCGGAACCAGGCAAAGCCATTCTCAGCTCATTTATATATTGCTGGATATTATGACATTGCTTCGTAAAGTATGCTCGCAATGACGTGTCGATTGGCTCTTCTTTTTTGTATTAGGTATACAAGTGGAAAAAGGTAGTTTAAGGTAACCCGCGGCCACAAAGAGATATTACGAGGATAACATTTATCAGAATTTACTAAAGATGATTCTAAAACAGCAAAGAACTGAATTCGAAAGGGCTTTACAATGAAAAAAATCATTCCAGTCGTTAGGGTTAAAGGATTTGCAACTCAGCAATCCAAAAGGCTGAGTGAAAAGACATTGGAAAAAACGCAAATAGCAAGCATTTTTTTTGCAGAAGTTGCTTCCGTTTTTCTATTTATTACTGTGCTGATAAAAGAAACCTTTTCTCGTGATTTTGAGGTAAAAGAATTCTTCCGTCAGTGCTTTCAAATTGGTTACAAAACATTACCCTTAATTTCTGTTACAGGTGCCATTATGGGCTTGGTATTAACAATACAATCACGCCCAGTACTAGTTGATTTTGGAGCAGTATCTTTACTTCCAGGAATGGTGTCTTTGTCACTTATCAGAGAAATAGGCCCAGTAATTACCGCATTGATCTGTGCTGGTAAAATTGGCTCGGGTATGGGAGCAGAACTGGGTTCAATGAAAGTAACTGAACAGATTGAAGCTATGGAGGTTTCCTCCATCAACCCGATGCGATTTTTAGTTGTTACCCGCGTGCTTGCAGCAACGCTCATGATCCCCCTACTCGTACTATATGCCGATGCCCTCGGTATTTTAGGAGGTTGGGCTGGTGCTAATATAAAAGGAAGTGTAAGTTTTGTTCTGTATTTCTCACAAGCATTCCGTGTAGTCGGATTTGCTGATTTTCTACCTGCCTTTATAAAAACGTTTTTTTTCGGAGCAGTAATAGGGTTAGTTGGATGCTATAAGGGTTATAACGCCGGACGGGGTACTGCAAGCGTTGGCGTTGCTGCCAATTCAGCTGTAGTACTAGCTTCTCTACTGGTAATTGTAATCGATTTATTTGCAGTTCAAATATCTGATATGTTATAGTATTATGAATTTAAAACAAACAGATGTGAGTATACTCTCTCCCTATAAAACCAACAGTAACGATGCTGTAATTGAGATATGCAACCTCAGAAAATCGTTCGATAATCAGGAAGTTTTACAAGATATTTCGTTAAAACTTTATAATGGGGAAAACCTGGTGGTACTTGGTAAATCAGGCAGTGGAAAATCTGTGTTAATAAAATGTATTGTCAGGTTACTAAATTTAGATAGCGGTATAATTAACGTATTTGGGCAGGATGTAATGGGTTTAGAGCGAAAAGAATTAAACGAACTTAGAAAAAAAATTGGATTCTTATTTCAAAGTGGAGCTTTGTATGATTCAATGACAGTGAAACAAAACCTAGAATTTCATTTAAAAAGAATTAAAAAAGGACTTTCAAAAAAAGAAATTGATGAAAAAATAGCTGAAACGCTGGAAAATGTGGGGTTGCCTGACTCATCTGATAAAATGCCTTCACAACTTTCGGGCGGAATGAGAAAAAGAATAAGTTTGGCACGAACTATTGTTATTGATCCAGAAATAATGCTGTACGACGAACCTACAACAGGACTCGACCCAGTAACCTCTGATGAAATAAGTTTACTCATCAACGAGATTCAAGAAAAATACAAAACATCCTCTATAATTATTACGCATGATATTGCTTGTGCACGCACCAATGCAGACCGTGTAATTATGTTAATGGACGGTAGAAATTATCTAGAGGGAAGTTTGGAAATGTTTGAAAAGTCAACAGACCCTAATATAAAACCATTCTTTAAATAAAGAACGAAAAAACAGAAACCATGGATACACATACTGAGAAATTTAAAGTGCGGTTAGGGATTTTTATCATTGGTGGAGTAGCTTTATTTCTACTTGCTATTTTCATCATCGGGAAACAACAGAACTTGTTTAACCCTGTTTTTAAAATTTCCGCTAGTTTTCGGAACGTAAGTGGGTTACAGGTAGGGAATAATGTCCGATTTACTGGAATAAACGTTGGAACCGTTGACAACATAGAAATAGTTAACGATTCAACTGTTTTGGTTGATATGCTGGTAAGAAAAAATGTTCAACAGTTTATTAAATCTGACTGCCGGGTTGCAGTTGGCTCTGAAGGACTCATTGGTGACCGTTTACTGGTTATTTCGCATGGAAGCCCCGAAGCATCCATAGTAAAGGACGGACAAAAACTCTCTTCTAAAGAGCCTATTGAAACCGATGCCATTATTGCAAGTTTGCAAACATCAGCGGTAAATGTGGAAGTTATTTCGCTACAACTTGCTGAAATAATGATAAGTATTAATAGCGGTAAAGGCACATTGGGCAGATTAATTCAGGATTCTACCATTGCTGAAAATATCAGTGAAATGATTGTGAATCTTAAGAGCAGTTCAGTAGGATTGGATGAAACCCTTGATGTTGCAGGAGAAAATATACTTGCCTTTATGGAGAGCTTACAAAAAACTGCAGGGCAAACAGAAATTGCTTCAAATCAACTTAGTGAAGTAATGATGAAAATCAACAGCGGACAGGGTACTTTGGGAATGTTAATCCAGGACACAACTACCTCAGGAGACTTAACTGAGACCATTCTAAACCTTAAAGAGAGTTCACAAGGACTGAATGAAAACATGGAAGCACTCAAGCATAATTTCCTATTCAGGGGTTATTTTAAGCGGAAGGCTAAAGAGGAAGCAAAACTGAAGAAGAATTCTGAGATTAAAAATGGGGCTGATAAAGGAAAGGAATAAACGATTAGAAAATGAAGATTAAGAATGTGGTTCAAAATTGTGGTCATTCTTTTTTTTGTTTCACTGATTGCTAATGATTTTGCATTTGCACAGGAAATTTCAGCGCCTAAAGACTCAACTCTTCTTTATAAAAAAATAGAAACCTACTCCGACCGAAGTAAGTTCACCAGATTCATGTACCATTTATTTTTTAAACCTGTTGCACCTAATTTACAACAAAAAGAGAAAAGCAAAATACGGATACAAAGGCCTTACTCCACATTCGAAGGGGAAATTATTAGGAATATTAAAATCGAAACACTTGACCCTTTTAAAAACTCAATTGAAGATACCATTACCTCATCGGGTAACTTTATAATTAGGGCAGGAAACAAAATCCACATAAAGACACGAACTAGTACCATTCGAAACTTATTACTCATCCGAAAAAATAGACCATTCGATGCTTTGATGGTAAAAGAATCGGAACGATTGGTCCGCAGTATGAGTTACATAAGGGATGTAGAGTTTTATGTTGAGGTGGTACCTGAAAGTCCTGACTCTGTTGACATATTTATTCGCGAATTAGATAAATGGAGCCTTATTCCGGGAGGTTCAATTTCCTCTTCGCGCGTTAAGTTTAATTTAAGAGATAATAATTTTTTGGGGTTAGGACATGAGTTTCAAAATAACCTCGTCTGGAATCATTCTACCGACAACTATGCATACAAAGCAAGATACTTTATTCCAAATTTCCGCAACACTTATGTTAACTCAACATTACAATACGGCATCGATGAATACGGAAATTTCATTAAAAGCATAGCCATCGACAGACCATTTTTCTCACCTTTTGCAAAATGGGCCGGAGGCGTAAATATTTCACAACACCTTCATAACGATACAATTTGGTCGGTTAACGATATGCATTATAAATATAACCAGCAGGATTACTGGGCCGGTAATGCCTTTCATGTTTATAAAGGAACCTCAGAATTTAAACGCACAACCAATTTTATTACAAGTGCACGTTTTATTCGAACCCGCTTTCTAGAAAAACCACTTGAATCGATCGATACACTTCAGTTCTATACCGACGAGAATTTTTATCTTGCAAGTTTAGGTATCTCATCACGATTATACGTAAAGGATAAATACATTTTTAAATTTGGGGTAACAGAAGATGTTCCGGTCGGTAAAGTCATTAGTTTAACCGGTGGCTATCAGAAAAAAAACAATATTGATCGTTTTTATATTGGAGCAAAAATTTCTTCAGGGAACTACTATACATGGGGTTACGTCAGCTCAAGTGTCGAATATGGCACATTTCTGCGTGGTTCAAAAGCAGAGCAGGGAGTTTTTAGCGCAGGCATAAATTACTTTACTAACCTAATTGAAATCGGACAATGGAAGTTCAGACAATTTGTTAAGCCTCAACTTACTGTCGGCATAAACCGTATTGATTATGATACGTTAACCATTAACAACGAGTTTGGCTTGAGAGGATTTAATAGCCCAACATTGTCCGGTGTCAGCCGGTTGTTACTTACTTCGCAAACACAGCTATACGCCCCATGGAATTTTATTGGATTCCGTTTTGGCCCATTTTTAACGCTTTCGCTGGGTATGCTTGGCGATGCAGAAAAAGGTTTTCGAGGAAGTAAAGTATATTCCCAAATTGGCATAGGTGTTTTAATAAAAAACGAAAACCTAGTGATGAATACTTTTCAAGTCTCCATTTCTTTCTATCCGAATATACCAGGCATAGGTAATAATGTATTTAAGTTGAATCCTTTTCAAACCGCTGATTTCGGCTTCCGTGACTTTGAAATTGGGAAACCTGCACCTGTATTGTTCAAATAAACCTAAAAGTGCCAAAATGCGTGAATTATGTAACTCTTACCTGGAATTTTGTAACACTTTTTATTGATAGTAACCCGACATTTGAACAAATAGGATTTAGTCACAAACTTATATTGTGTAGCACTTCTAAGTTGAGTACTTACTTAAAAAGAATAAAATGAAAAAATCAATTCACTATCTAACTATCCTGGTTTTGTTTGTTAGCATATCGTTTACATCATGCGTTTCAAGCAAGAAATTTACGGCTTCGGAAGCCATAGTTGATAAGCTACAGAAAGAGAATGCCAACACAACTGATCAGTTGGATGCATGCAAAAGGTTGCTATTGGATACCGAGAATGAAA
>JAQUJY010000067.1 GCA_028680705.1 Bacteroidales bacterium | reverse complement strand
AAATATTAATAATGTTGTATAGAGTAAGTTTTTCATAGTAGTAAATATGTGGTTGATTAATATATCTATTAATTTTAAATATTGACCAATTTAGCCTTTATTGGTTTAAGATATTTACCCAACATAAGAAAAATTGTAGTATTGGTAATTGAACAGTTAGATTTAATGAAGGTTAAGGAGTGCTGAGTCTGTTATGTGTGAGGGGAAGGTGAACGGGTGGGTAATAAGCAAATTGTTCTACATTATTCTACCCGCAAAATGCAGTTTCTGTACCTTTGATTTTCGTGATAAGATAGAACTAAAGCGGAATTATGTTGACTTGATTCTTAATGTTTTATTCCATACCATTGCTCGTAGTGGGTAATGCCTTGGATAGCAATATCCTGTTGATGAAACACAGGTTTACCGTGCCCTTATTCATAAACGTGAAGAGTCAACCATTTAATAACATCGCTAAACGGAATGTTCTACGGCTCCAATTTTGCCGTTCTTTTAATTACAGTCAAGCAGGTCTATATGTATTTTTTTATGCAATAATTAATTTGTCTATATTTGGCTCAAATATTATTTTATGGTTCATTTATCTGTTGTAATAATCGCCCTTAACGAGGAAAAGTACATCGAACAGTGTCTTAGGTCTGTAATTGATGTAGCCGATGAAATTGTTGTTGTCGATTCTTTTTCTACCGATAGTACACTTGACATCTGTAGGAAATATGATGTTAAAATTATTCAGCAAAAATTCTTAGGATATAGGAACCAAAAAAACTTTGCAATTGAGCATGCTTCCTTCGACTATATATTGTCGCTCGATGCCGACGAAGCTTTGTCGGAGGAACTCAAGAATGAAATAATTGAAATAAAAAAAAGTTGGGAATTCGATGGTTATGTGTTTAAACGATTAAATAATTACTGTGGTCGTTGGATTTACCATACAAGTCTATATCCCGAAAGAAAAATACGCCTTTTTAACAGACAAAAAGGTCGTTGGGGAGGGAACAATGTTCATGAGGTTGTTCAAATGGATAAAGATACCAAGGTAAAGATACTAAATGGGCATCTTCTTCATTGGCTTTATGATACTTACGATGAGCATTTAAATAAAATAAATCAATTTACCACAATATCAGCTGAGGAGTATTTTAAACTGGGAATAAAACCATCAATTCGTCGCTTAATTATTAATCCACTTTGGCGGTTTATCCATTCCTATTTTATTAAAACAGGCTTTTTAGAAGGTAAGGAAGGATTTGTAATAAGCCGTATGCTAGCGTTTAGCTGTTTTCTTAAGTACGCTAAACTTCGAAGTATTTATAAAGGGGATCAAGGTAAGAGCATTGGCAAACTTCCGAATCTTGCTGTTTCTCAAACTACTAATGTTCCTTTAACTGATCAGGCTATTTCTCCTAGAATAGGATTTGATGCAAAAAGAGCATTTTATAATCATAGTGGTCTAGGTAACTACAGCCGCAATTTAATAAATGCAGTAACCAAGTGGTTCCCAGATGGTTCCTACACCCTTTTTACGCCAAGAGTAGAGGGGAGAATTAATCTTTTACGAGAAGAGCAGTTCAAGATGGTATCGCCAAAAAATTATTGGAACAAGATCTTTAACTCAATTTGGCGAACTAGGTCTGTGGTGAAAAGTATAAAGCGCGAGAGGATTGACGTTTACCATGGGTTAAGTCACGAATTGCCATTTGGCATTAAAAAGTCAGGAGCAAAGACCGTTGTGACTGTTCACGATTTAATTTTCATTCGATTTCCCCAGTTCTTTAGCCCAATTGATGCATACATATACCGAAAAAAACTTGTATATGCTTGCCGAGTAGCAGATAAGGTTGTAGCAATAAGTAGTCAAACAAAAAAGGATCTGATAGAATTCGTGAATTTTGATCACGATAAAATTGTTGTTATTTATCAGGGATGCAGCATAAATTATTGGAAAGAATATACACCAAGCGAACATGAAACTGTACGGGATAAGTTTAATCTTCCCGAAAAGTATCTACTTTATGTAGGAACAATAGAGGAGCGAAAAAACCTTCTTTCAGCCATTAAAGCAGTTCAGGAATCAGGAATTAATATTCCACTAGTTGTTGTTGGTCGAAGAGCTGACTATTATCATAATATTATTGTTCCCTATATAAATGAGTATAAGGTAAAGAATGTATTTTTCCTTGAGGGTGTTTTAGACGCAGAACTGCCTATTATTTATCAAAACGCAGAGTGTTTTATCTATCCCTCGCTTTTCGAAGGATTTGGTATTCCAATACTCGAGGCGCTTGTCTCAGGAATTCCAGTTATCACAAGTAGTGGTGGGTGCTTCTCCGAAGTTGCTGGTCCTGGGAGTATTTATGTTGAGCCTACAAATCATCTCGAAATAGCCGAAGCCATTACAAGGATTTGTAAAAGTCCTGATTTACGGGAAAAAATGATTGCCGAAGGGAAAGAGTATAGCAAGCGTTTTAGCCAAGAGTTTATGGTAAATGCTTACATGGATATGTACAATTCTTTAGCTAACAGTAAATGAAGGTTTGCGGTTTCACCATAGTCCGAAATGCTGTCAAATTTGGTTATCCGGTTGTGGAATCAATTAAATCGGTACTACCGCTTTGTGATCATTTTGTTGTGGCTGTTGGAGACTCGGACGACATTACGTTGCAGCTTATTCAGTCAATAGATCCGTCCAAGATTACAGTTATAGAAACAGTTTGGGATCAAAGGCTCCGCCAGGGCGGAAGGGTTTTGGCTGTTGAGACCAATAAGGCCTTTGATGCCATTAGTGAGGAGTTTGATTGGTGTTTTTACATTCAGGCCGACGAGGTGGTTCACGAAAAAGATTACCCTGCTATTCGTGCCGCAATGCTCCAATGGAAGAATAATGCCAGCGTTGAGGGGTTGCTTTTTAAGTACTACCATTTTTGGGGAACATTCGATTACATTGGTGTAAATCGTCAATGGTACCGGCAGGAGATAAGAATTGTGAGAAACGATAAGCATATTCGTTCTTTTCGCGATGCACAGGGTTTCAGAAAGAATGACAGAAAGCTTAAGGTGAAGCAAATAGATGCGCATATTTATCATTATGGCTGGGTTCGTCCCCCTGATATAATAAAAAGTAAAATCAGCAATTTTAATTCCCTATATTATGAAGGTGAGCATTTGGAAAGAAAATTAAGAGCAGCTGAAAGTTTTGATTATTCGGAGATAAATGCAGTTGAAAAGTTTTCTGGATCTCATCCAGAAGTGATGAAAATACTGATTTCTAATTTAGACTGGCATGTTGATATAGATCTATTTAAAGCTAAGTGTAGCCTGAAAGATCGTATTCTTTCTGCTTTCGAAAAAACCTTTAAGTATAGATTATTTGAATATAAAAACTATACAATAATAAAATAATTATTAAGATAATTCCTAATCGTTTCCTCCTAAACATAGACGAAAGATAGGAGGCCAAATTCGCAATAATAACCGTAAGTTTCTAACTCCTTATAAAAGTTGGTTTTTCGCCTAAAAAAGGAACTAAAAACTAAAATTATTTTCGGAGATATCATAAAGTTTCTAAATTTCTTTTTATAAAAACAACAACATTTAAGTTGTACTATGGTAGGTGTAATACATATAAACTTAGCGAAAGGTTGGAGAGGCGGAGAACGTCAAGTGGTACTGTTAATGGAAAACTTGATGAACGAAACAATTGATCAAATACTTATTTGTTCTAAAAATAGTGCTTTACACAATTTCTGCAAAAACAATCATCTTCCCTATAAAAGTTTTAAAGGCTTAGGATTGTTTTTATTTGTCCCCTTCTTAATCTCCTTGTGGAGTCTGCAAAATAAGTATAAAATTGTACATTGTCACGAATCAAAAGGACATACATTGGCCTTTATGGCTCGGTTTGTTTTTAGGAGCTCAATAAAAACTATTATTCATAGAAGAGTTTTGTTTCCCCTAAAACAGAAGAAATTCACCCTATTGAAGTACTCTCCCAAATATGCCGATACAATAATCTGCATCTCCCAGGCAGTGGAAAATGTTGTTAAAAAAACTATCCCTGATAGCAATACAATTGTCATTCCATCGGGTGTTCCATTTGATTTAGTAAAAGGAAGCAACTTTAATTTAAGGGAAATTTATGACATTCCGTTTGACAAGAAGATTGTAGGGTATATTGCAGCGCTGTCTTTTGAAAAAGATCATTACACTTTTCTTGATTCGGCTAAATTAATTCTACGTCAATTCAAAAATGTTCATTTTGTTATTATTGGTGAAGGTGTGCTATATAGTGATATTTTAAATTATTCTGTTCAATTAGGAATAAGAGAACACATTACCTTTACTGGTTTCATAGATAATGCCAATCTAATAATTGACCAGATTGATATTCTTCTTTTCACATCAAAGTCAGAGGGATTAGGATCAACAATTTTGGATTTTTTTGTTCATAAACGCCCAGTTGTGAGTGCTCGAAATGGTGGAGCGGAAGAACTCATTATTGAAGATGAAACTGGGTTTTTGTGTGATATTGGTGATTCTTCTTGTTTTTCCTCGAGGGTCATGGAACTTTTAAGGGATGAGGATAAGGTGAAAGAAATTACTCACAACGCCTTTTTATATGCACAAAAAAACTATGCCGCTGAAGCTATTGCACAACGAGTTCTTACTGTTTATAATCGTTTGGAAGTGAGTTTGTAGTCTTCAGTAATATTCTAACGAGTATCAGAATTCATGTAAGGGTATATCGTTTTTTAGGCACTTTCATTAATTTGGGTTTCAGATTCATTGCCGAGTTATCTGTTGATTGATCAATTACCCTGTTCGTTGAAGTTTAAGAGTTTACGTAAATGATTAGAGAACAACAGAAATTTGCCCTTTTGTCTAAATGATACCTTAATTACGAGAGCTGATTAATTCCAAGCGTAGCCTTAATTCTTTTATGCTTAATTGTTTCTAATAAAATTACTTTATTTGTCTCCACACCATCTCGGCTTTGCAGCATATGATACAAATGATATTGTATTAACCTGAATTTAGGCAGGAAAACTTCGTAGTTTAATAATTTGAGCCTATATTCTATATCAGTATCTTCTCCCACGCAGGGTAGTTTATAACGCATATCAAAGCCATTTACCGCTAACAATCCACTTTTATGTAAAGAAAAATTGCATCCCTTTACCCCACGCTTATAATTACCGAACATCTTATTTATAAATGGTAGACGAATAAAAAATGCGCTTTCTACATGTCTAGATTTCTTTATAAAACTATCTATTAATAATTCAACAAAGAATTTAAAAGAAAACAGTTTCTTTTTTCTTACAAAATCCTCATTAACTTTTGCTGACAACTTTTCTGACATCATTACTCTTCTTCCAGCAACAACTCGTTTTAATTTCGCAAATTTTAAATGATCAGCAACAAAAGAAATATGTGGGATACAATCTCCATCCATAAAAATAATATATTCAGTGTCGGAAGCTAAAATAGCCTTGTTTAATACTTCGTTTTTTCTAAATCCCTTATCCTCATGCCATACATGTTTTATGCTGAAAGAGTATCTGCTTAGCAGTTTAGAAATATCCTTCACTACTTCTGGTTTTGAACCATCATCTGCAATTACAACTTCAAAGTCTTTTATGGACTGCAGATTCAGCGCCGTAAGAATTAGTTTTAAAGCAGGTAAATTATTATAAAACGAAACAACTACAGATGCTCTATTCATTGCGTGGATATTTTTTTCAAAGATATTATTTATTGGGCTAATATAATTCGCAATATCCCCGAAGTTCTATACTTATTTTGATTAAACAATCAATAGTTTTGTCTGTTATAAAATCTATTAGTTGTACCCAATAATTAAAGATTATGATAGCAATAAACATCACCATTGATGAGCTTGTCGAGAAAGTTCCAAATTCCGTAACTTTTTTACGTGAGAAAGGATTGGTATGTATTCAGTGTGGCGAAGCAATTTGGGGAACGCTCGAAGATTTGGCGAAAAGTAAGGGGTTTTCCGATGAGGAGATAGCTGACATTTTAACCGACTTAAACGCAATGTAAAATATTAGTATCTTTAATGCACTTACTTAACTTTATAATTTGTGTGTTTGTGGCAAACAATAATCCTACATTAAAAATTTTTCACAACTCTCGTTGTAAGCATAGTCGTGCTGGTCTCAATCATCTTAAGTCAAAGACTGATAATTATCAAATTCGAGAATATCTGAAAGAGCCTCTAACCAAAGATGAGGTAAAAGAGATTTTACTTAAAACCAATCTGCAACCCATTGATATTGTTAGGAAGCAAGAGGATTACTTTAAAAAGAACCTTAAAGGTAAGAATTTCAATAAGGATGAATGGATTAAGATTATTGTAGAGAACCCCCGATTACTTCAACGGCCAATTGTAGTTGGCAGGCTTAAGGCTCTAATTGCTAATCCACCCGAAGAAATTGATGGTTTTTTTTGATACTTTGCATGTAGAGGGGATTTACTTTGCATATTTTCTGGTGTTCTTATGGAACTACTTCCTGTGTACCTTGAGAATTAGGAGTAATTCAAGAATTTCCTGGAATATTTTTTTTTGATGCAGCATATTAAAGCTATAACTCGTCGTTAGGTTATTAAATCAAAAACTTCGACAATTTATGAAAAGCACATTTCAACTTATGGGTATAGCCACTTTACTAAGTCTGGCTATTGTTACTTCGTCTTGCGCTAATTCGTTAACTGAGGAGCGTAAAAAGGAAGAGCGGAATGTTGAGAACTTTACCTCGATACAACTTTCAATCTCTGCTGATGTATATCTCACTCAGGCCGATGGCTATAGCTTCACCATTGAGGGTGACAAAAGTTCCCTTGAAAAAGTAATTACTGAAGTCAGAGGCAACACGCTAGTCATAAAAACCGAGAGACTTAACCAGAGGTTTTTAAAATCAGACATTAAAATTTACATCACTATGCCTGACATTGAAGGGTTGGCAATTTCGGGTTCGGGCGATATAAAAGCCATTACGCCATTGATTACAAGGGATTTGTCTTTAAGTATTTCAGGCAGTGGAGATATAGCAATTCCAAACCTTACCCTTAAATCGTTAAACGCAGCTGTTTCTGGTTCGGGCGATATAGCTATTTCTGGACAAGGTATTGCATCCGAGGCCAACGTAAAAATATCAGGCTCAGGTGATGTTATGCTTAAAGGCATTAGGTTTCAAAATGCTGATATAAGTATTGCTGGCTCAGGCGATGCCTATGTAGAGTTATCAGAAAACTTAAAAGCTCGAGTTGCAGGAAGCGGCGATATTATTTATTCTGGTAATCCATTGGTTGATGCTAAGGTGTCGGGCTCAGGAACAATTAGGAACAAATAGCTAATAATTTTTGTTGTTCTCAACAGGAGAGAGTGTTATGCTTTCTCCTTTTTTTGTTTAAATTTACTCTAAGTTACCTTAATACATTTTGTTATGTATAGAGTAGAATCCGATACTATGGGGAATGTTAATGTCCCCGCCGATAGATTATGGGGAGCGCAAACTCAGCGCTCAATACAAAATTTCCCCATTGGAACAGAGCGAATGCCCAAAGAGATAATTTATTCAATGGCGTTGGTAAAAAAAGCATCGGCCATTGTTAATCATGCATTTAACCTTTTGCCAAAAGAAAAATCCAATTTGATTATTTCTGTTTGCGATGAAATATTAGTCGGCAAGCATGACAAAGAATTTCCTTTGGTGGTGTGGCAAACCGGTTCGGGAACGCAAACTAATATGAACCTGAATGAAGTTATCGCAAACCGGGCTCATGTGTTAGGTGGTGGTCAGTTAATGGATAAACAGAGGCTTTTACACCCTAACGATGATGTGAATTTATCGCAAAGTAGCAACGATACCTTTCCTACGGCAATGCATATTGCTGCATATAAGATTATTGTTGATAAAACAATGCCAGCCTTATGGCTGCTGCATAGCCAACTTCAAGCAAAAAGTAAGGAGTATAGTAACATAGTTAAAATTGGTCGTACACACTGGATGGATGCAACCCCTTTAACGCTTGGGCAAGAGTTTTCTGGATATGCATCGCAGATAGAGCATGGCATTAAGGCCGTTGAAAATACTCTTCGCCATTTACTAGAACTTGCCTTGGGCGGAACAGCGGTTGGTACAGGAATAAATGCACCTAAGGGATTTGATGTAGCGGTGGCCAAGGAGATAGCGCAGTTAACAGGTTTCCCTTTTGTGAGCGCAAGCAATAAGTTTGAGGCAATGGCCTCACACGATGCAATGGTTGAGACACATGGAGCATTGAAGCAAGTTGCCATTAGCATAATGAAAATAGCCAATGATATAAGGGTTATGGCATCGGGACCGCGAAGTGGAATAGGTGAACTGATTATGCCTGCAAACGAGCCAGGGTCGTCAATTATGCCAGGGAAGGTAAACCCAACTCAAATTGAGGCACTAACCATGGTTTGTGCTCAGGTAATGGGTAACGATTTGGCCATATCGATTGGTGCAATGAGCGGTCATTTTCAACTTAACGTGTTTAAGCCCATGATAGCTTATAATTTCTTGCAATCGGCAAATCTTTTGGCTGAGGCAATAAATAGTTTTGTTGAGAGGGGATTAAGAGGGATAAAGCCTAACAAGGTTAATATCAAGAAAAATGTTGATGGTTCTTTAATGCTCATAACGGCCTTAAATCCGCATATTGGTTACGAAAAATCTGCAAAAATAGCCAAACTGGCTTTTGACCAGAATTTAACGCTAAAAGAAGCGGCTCTTAAACTTGGATTTGTTAATGAGCAACAATTTGATAAATGGGTAAACCCTCAGAATATGACAGGTGAAAGCGTTTAGGTAATGTTGATACAACTTCTAAATGCTACTCCTTTTTCACCAAAGTGGTAATAACGGGGTAATGGTCGGAGTACTCCACTCGTGGGCTAGAATAGCCATTGGCTCTATAGGATTTATCATAAAGCACATAGTCAATTCTGAACGAAGGGAAAAGGTCCCGATACGTATGCCCAACTCCAATACCTGCTTCAACAAAGGCATCGTTTAGGAACTTACGCATCTTGTAGTAGTTATAGGATATTGGCGATTCGTTAAAATCGCCACAGACTATTACCGGGTGAGGGCTATTTAGGATATGATTGGTTACTTTTTCAACTTGCTGAGCCCTTTTCTTTAGTGCATCTCTGTATCTAAAGGAGATATCCTTTATCTCTTGCATTTTTTGAGACTCTTTCCTGTAATTTTGACTAAGCAGAAAATTCAAGTTTCGCTCTTTAAGCCTTAGCGATTGTAAGTGTATATTGTAAATTCTAATGGTATCGGCGTTAATTAGCAAATCTGTATAAATACAGGCGTTGGCACTGTTGTCAAACTTTATCTGCCCCGTTTCAATAATAGGATATCGACTGTAGGTAGCCATGCCGTATGCCGAATTCTTCTTTTTTAGTATGTACCCAATATGAACATTGGAATCGAGCATCGATTTTGCTTCCAATTCGCTAAACTTATTGTTAACAATATAAAACTCCTGTAAACATACAATGTCGGGTTTTTGGTTTCTTATAAACTTAAAAATCTCATTATGGGTTGGGGCCTCTTTTGCCCAGGCATACAGCTGGAAAAGGTGCACATTGTAGGTTAAAACCTTTATTTGGTTCTCACTGGTTTGGTTTTCTTTACCAAATGGGAACTGAAAAAAGTTAGTAAAGTGCGAAACACCAAGCAAAATGGCTACTAATGGGACAATAAAGTAGCGTTTCCATCGGACTATCCAGTATACCAAAAAGATAATATTTACAAGTAAAAGGAAAGGGTAAGCAAGTCCGATTAAGCCAAGAAACCAAAAAATTTCGGGGTTAACATGCACCGACAGGTAGGCTAGGAGCAGTGTTAATGCTGAAACGAGGGTGAGAAATAAAAGGGCTATTTTAATCAGCTTTCGCATTTAATACTACAATTGGTTTCTGCTACATAAAGATAGTGTTTGCATAGCATAATCAGCAATTGTTAGCGAATAAAGTTAACTAAGAGCCTTTATCTTCCTTTCATTCGGAATAGAGTTTCTTTTTCTTCCGATGTAAGACTTTCGTATCCGCCTTTCGAAATCTTATCAAGTATCCTATCTATTTCTGCTTGTTGTTCCGCTTTTACCCTGTTGTATTCGTAGTCGTCTTTTGGTTTGCTATAGTCAACCTTCATCTTCTTCCGTTTTTTTGTTGATGGGGTTGAGGTAAAGGCATCAACAGTCCAGTTAACTGGTTGTGCCAAATCTACATCTTGCCTTTGAAAGTAGATGAATAAAACTCCAAAAAGGGCTCCCCCAAGGTGTGCTATATGCCCTCCGGCATTGGACCCAGCAATGCCAATAATATCCATTACAATAAGGGCAAGTCCAATGTACTTGAGCCTAATGGGTCCAATTAGCATAAGGTTAAGCGACAGGTTTGGCGAAAAGGCAACGGCAGCAAACACAATGGCATAAACTGATGCCGATGCCCCCAAAGCGAACGACGCCGTTAAACTATCTCCAAACACAGGGAAAATATTGTAGAAAAGAATATAAAGGAAAGCCCCAGATATTCCTCCCATAATGTAAACCCCTAACAGTTTTCGCTCCGACATGAAATCGAGGAAGATTCGCCCCATCCAGTAAAGCCATAGCAAATTGAAGAGGATGTGTATAAACCTTTCGTGAAAAAACATGTAGGTAATTATGGTCCATGGTCTGCTGGCTAGCGTAGGCAGATGTGCAGGTACTGCAATGTAACTTGATAGGGCGAAGCCTATATCAATTCCGCCAAGGAAAAGGATTGCCTTTAAGATGTTAAAGGCCAAAAACATCCCAAGGTTAATGTAGATTAACTTTACAAGGGTTCCCCCTGTTTTAAACGATTGCTTTAGCTCTTGTAAAATATTGTTCATATATCAATAGTGCATGTTTTTAGTAGAACTTATCTTTTTGCTTTGCCCAAATTTTAATGAGGATAAACCCGAATAGCATACCCCCCAAATGCGCAAAGTGGGCAACGTTGCTGTTCGATTGGGTAAAACCTAGGTATAGTTCAATCAATCCGTAACCAATTACAAAATACTTTGCCCTAATGGGGATTGGTGGGAAAAGTAGCATGAGCTGCGTATTTGGGAAATACATACCAAAGGCTAAAAGTACGCCAAATACTGCGCCCGAAGCGCCAACTGTTGGAATATTATACAATGCGTTTAGTGCAGCCATACCCCCATGGGCGTAGTTTTTGCCCTGCATAAAAATTGCTGTTCCCTCGCTTTTAACCAAAGCAATTTGCTCTGGCAATAGGCTCGACATTATTGACTGGGCCTCGATATAGTTTACAAATGAGTGTAGCGCGGCAGCACCTAATCCCGTAAAGAAGTAGTATATAAAAAATCTTTTACTCCCCCATACTTGCTCTAGAATCCTACCGAACATGAATAGGGCAAACATATTAAAGAAGAGGTGAGTAATTCCCCCGTGCATAAAGATATGGGTAACCAGCTGAAGGGGTTTAAATGAGGGCGATCCAAAATAGTAAAGGCCTAGAATCCTGTTTAGGTCGATTCCCATGGTGCCTAAAACATAGGTTGCAAGAAGCATTATCGCATTAATAATGATAAGGTTCTTAACAACCGGAGGTATATTTTGGAATGGTGATTGTCCGCTAAAACTCATGGTGATATGCTATTTATTTGTATTGATTAACGTTTATCCAACTAGTTTGTTCTTTATATATAGAGTGATAAAGACTAAGGTTACTTAAGCCGTTTTTCAAGTTCCTCAATTCCTAGTATTGAGACAGTTGGCTTCCCGTCTGGCGAAATATTAGGGTGTTTGCAGGCAAATAGTTTATCAACCAAATCTTGCATCTCTATGGGTTCAAGTTGCCTGTTGTAGGGTATGGCCGATGCTTTTGCCAGCGAGCTGGCAAGTTTTTGATGAGTATCATATTCGGGGTTCGATGTATTCTCTTTAAAGGAATGGATAAAGTCGCGGACCAACTGCTCTGGGTTATTTGCCTTTATGCTTGATGGCAATGCGTTTACAGCAATTGTGTTTTGTCCAAGTAGGCTAATGGAAATACCAAGCAACGCTAAACCATCAATTTGTTCTGTAAGCAAGGTGAACTCACCGGCGTTTAGCTCAATGGACTGTGGAAATAGCTCGTGTTGCGAACTCGAAGGCCCCATGGATAGTGCAGTAAGGTAGTTTTCAAATAGAATCCTTTCGTGCGCTCGCTTCTGGTCAATTACCATTAATCCAGATTTAACAGAGGTGAGTATATACCTGTTTTTAAGCTGAAAAAATCGTTGCGTTGCATTGGGTACAATGGGTTCCTGCTCGGTATGGGTTAGCGATGTTTGTCCAGTTTGGTCCATACCCTCATCAAATCCTTTGCCCTGCACTTGCTGATAAAGTTCTTGCCAACCCCTTTGGGGATATGATTTGCGCCTACTAACCTGCTGATATGAAGAACGGCTTTCATTGTCCTTATCAAAAGGATTAAAGTCGGGGTTAACCTCAACCACTGGCGGGCTAACAGCAGCACTCTTGGGGAAGAATGGGATATCAATAACCATTTCGGTGTCAAAGTCGATAGATGGAACAACAGCAAACTTTCCCAACGTCTCTTTTATGGCAGCATTTAGTATTTGCCAAATCATGCGCTCATCTTCAAACTTAATTTCGGTTTTGGTGGGATGAATATTTACATCGATGGAACTTGGGTCGCTTTCAAGGAAGATAAAGTATGGAGGAATAGTTTCGGGAGGGAGCAGTTTCTCGTATGCTCTCATCACAGCTTTATGTAGATACGGGTTCTTCATGTATCGGTTGTTTACAAAGAAGAACTGCTCCCCAGGGCTCCTCTTCGCGCTATTGGGAGTGCCAATAAAACCTGTTATGCCAATTACCGATGTTTTGGTGTTGATATCGATTAGGTGTTTCCCCAGGTTTTTACCCATCAGGTGAACAATGCGCTGCTTAATACTACCCTCTGGGAGGTTGTATATATCGGCACCATTGTGCGATAGCGAGAATGAAACCATTGGGTTGGCTAGAGCAATTCGTTGAAACTCGCTTATAATATGCTTTAGTTCAAGCGATGAACTCTTTAAAAATTTGCGGCGTGCCGGAATATTGAAGAATAGGTTTTTTACGGATATGGATGTGCCCTCGGGGCATGATGTTGGCTCGTGTTCAACAAGTTTTGTTCCCGATATGCGAATGCTTGTTCCAATCTGGCTATTTTCAACCCGACTTTTCATCTCAACCTCGGCAACAGCGGCAATTGATGCCAATGCCTCGCCCCTAAATCCCATGGTTTGTATGGCAAACAGGTCGTTAGCCTCTTTTATCTTTGACGTAGCATGTCGCTCAAAGGATAATCTTGCATCGGTTTCGGACATCCCGCTTCCGTTATCAATAATCTGAATTAGTCCTTTACCACCATCGCGAACCACAACCTGAACGTTTGAACTGCCTGCGTCGATAGAGTTTTCCATTAACTCTTTTACAACGGAAGCAGGCCGTTGAACAACTTCACCTGCGGCAATTTGGTTTGCAACGGAATCGGGTAATAGCTGAATTATATCTGGCATGTTAATTCTTACTCTTGTTAATTAAGCATATAGTAAGCAAGTAAGCATAGAGCAATAAAAATTAGGATTAGCCTAAAATTACTTTTGGTCTTGGCTCTTCCTTTTACCTTCCCCTCGTAGTGCCGTCTGAACTGCCCTTTGATTAATGAAACCCTTGGCGTTTCGGCATCGCTTAAGCCTAACTCTTGCTTAAGCTGTTGTTCCCTTTCTTTTAAAGCCTCCTTTTCTGGATTATAGAAAATAGGCGTATACTTAAATTGCCTTGGCTTTGGTGTTTTAAAAAAAACTACTCTCATCGTCAGGTCTCCATTATATTAAAATAGTTCATGCGTAATTACCTTACCCTGTCAGGATTATTCTTAACAAATGCACTCCAGCTGTTGGCTTTGCCATTGCTAACATAGTTTTGCTGTTGATAAAAGTGACAAACTGCTGCTGCAAGCCCATCGGTTGCATCAAGGGTTTTTACGCCAAAATCTTTAGTCTTTAAAATATTTTGCAGCATAGCTGCAACTTGCTCTTTCGATGCATTGCCGCTCCCCGTTATGGCCATTTTAATTTTTTTGGGGGCATACTCAAAAATTGGTACAGAACGGGATAATGCTGCTGCCATGGCTACTCCTTGAGCGCGTCCTAACTTTAGCATACTCTGAACATTTTTTCCGAAGAAAGGAGCCTCAATGGCTACATCGTCGGGTAAATACTGGTCAACTAATTGTTGAACCCTTTCGTAAATTGCCTTAAGTTTAAGGTAATGGTCTCCATACTTTTTCAGTTCAATAATCCCTAGAACTATCAGGTCAATATCATTTTTGCCCTTACAGCTAATTATTCCGTAGCCCAAAACGTTGGTGCCAGGGTCTATCCCAAGTATTATTCGTTCCTGTAATTTGCTCAAAGTAGATAATTTTGCAAAGTGCTAATTATTTGCAAATATAGCAAAAAGTGCAACAAGGGTGGGTGTAAACCAAGTACTAAGCTTTCATAAATTTTGCTAAACAGATTATTACCAGGCCCCAATTTCTTCCCTTAAACCTTTTTGCTGTGGCTGGTAAAGTTTCTCAAAAGTTGTTTTGCTTAGCGTTTTTGGTAGCCCTGTTATATGGCCAATTGCAGCAGCAAGGCTCGGTTCGTTTATATCACCAAATGAAAAACTTATACCATCTGCAGCTTCAATGCCAACAGGGATACCATCGTAGTAATCGCCCTCATTATTGGCATTCAAAAACCTGAAGCATATGGGCACGAATGCCCAATCGAAAGCATTGTAACTGAAGGAATACATCCCAACGGGCTTCCCGTAGGTTTTATCGCCAACCAAAACTACATCCATGTGTGGGGCAAGCCCGTTTATTACCAGTTCACTTGCCGATGCTGAGTTTTGGGTTGTGATAAATACCACCTTATCGAGATATATTGAGTTTGGCTCAGTTTTAATGTAGATGGAGCTATTCTCATGGCTTTGTTTATTATTGTGGGCAAAAGTGCCAAGAATCTCCCCATTGGCAATACTGCCTGCAAGCAAATTGGCTAAATGTGATGCTGTGTTAATACTGCCACCCCCATTATACCTTAGGTCAATAATTACTTCGTTTACGTTTTGCTCAGCAAATTTAGCAAATGTGCTGTTTAGTTCCTCAACAGTTGGGCCAACAAATCCCTTAAGTACAAAATAGCCAATTTTTTTCGATTCGATGGTGTAAACAGAGTCCATTAGAACTGTATTCATTTTAACGGTTTCTTTTGTTGCAGATACAATTCTCTCTTCCATCTTGTGGTTAATAAGCTTAAAGGTAGCGTTATCAGGTGTTAAAAGAGATGTTACATTACTTGGCGATACGTTAGTGTTGTTAATGGCCTCAATTCTCCAGCCTCTATCAACACCAAACTTCCTAAGCGGTGAATCTTTGAAGATAAAGGTAATCCATAGTTGGTTGTTAGCGTCGAAGGCCATTCCTATGCCATAGCCCAAAAACAGGGCTTGGTCGTAGTATGCGTCTAGTTCCTGTTTAGTGGTTATATAACTCCACTTATCTAACTCTTTGTAAATAAGAGCGTCAAGTAGGTCAATGGGTGAATGGTAATTTTGGGGGTTAACGTCGGGCATCTTGTCGTACCAAAGGTACCATTTATCCATTTCGTACATCAACTGCTTATTTGCCAGTTCGTTGATGGGCTCTTCTTTTTTACAACCCAAGGTAAGTATCATTAATGAGGCTATCAGAATGGTGGCTGTTCTTTTCATGGTGTTATGATTTTTTTGTTTGAGCCGCTAATTTGTTGATAGAGAATGCTGGAAACTATAACAACAAGTCCAGCAATGGTTGTCCAGTAGATATCTTCTCTCACAAGGAAATGGATAAGGATTAGAGATAGGAATGGGACAAGATATATAATATTGCCAAGTTTCGCCTTGCTTTCAGCTAGGGCAAGAGCTTTTAACCAAAGGAAGAACGTTATGCCCATCTCAAAGCATCCTACATAAAATGCTCCTCCTAGTCCTGGTAGGTTTATCTTCCAGAAACCATCCAATTGCACTCCTAGGGCAAAGG
>JAQUJY010000066.1 GCA_028680705.1 Bacteroidales bacterium | reverse complement strand
AGGATGTGTATGTTAACTATAATCTTCTTCGGTATCTACCAGAGCCACCAATAATTAGTGAAATAAGTAAGAGAACGAGAAAGATAAAGAAGATGATTTTTGCAATACTTGCAGCTCCAGCAGCAATCCCTCCAAAGCCGAATAAAGCTGCCACTAGGGCGATGATGAAAAATACAATTGCTAATCGTAACATAATTTCTAGTTTTAAGGTGATTAGTAGTTAAAACTTTATCCCAATATATGCTTGGATAACAGAGTTTTTGGCGCTACCCAGAATATTGTTCGATATTTCATTTTTCTCGGCTACCGGTGTGAGTCCTAGGTTGTAATTTATACCAACGATTAATGGATCAAGATCCAAACCTACTCCCAAGCTCAATCCATAATCGAAAGCTTTGAACTGTTTGCGGTCAATTTCATCTTCGGAGGCAATATTCCAAAAGTTGAGCACTTCGGCATTGGTTTCTGACTTTGCACTCACAAGGTATCCCACGTAGGGACCAAATTGGACCTCAAAAATCTCTAAAAGGTTAACAACAACTTTAACTGGTAGTTCAATGTAGTTCAAGTTAAATTTAGTATCTCCTTCCACAAGGGGATTATCGTATGAGTATTTTGCCCCTTTGGTAATAAAGAGTAGTTCAGGTTGTATAGCCAACGCTTCGCCTAACGAGACCTTGTTGAAAATGCCAATATGAAACCCTGGCTTTAGGTTCTTGTCGTCAAATTCATCGGTGGTTAAGGTCGAAACGTTTAATCCTCCCTTTATGCCAAATCTTGACTCCTGGGCTGTAACTTTACCCACAGTAGAAAGGAAAAGGAGTGTGATAGTAGAAATAATCATCATTTTTTTCATAGCATTCATTTTTAGATTAGTAATTTTTAAAACGTTCTTTTTAATATGACTCAATAGGTCATTCTGGATTAAATACTTTAGTCGTTTTGATTTTAAAGTATGCAACTATATGCATATATGCCTAAAATACTGTGTCATTAAAATAAAAACAGGCTAATTAACTGGCTGTAGTACACAGGATATCAGGTAATAGTGGCTTTGTATGTTGATTATATTTGCTGTTTCTACAAAGGTGGTTCTGCATAGCTTAGTCCACATTGTGAGGTTTTATATCCACAAAAAAGCATGCATAAGCATAATGAGTAATTGTCCTTACTCTTTGTAGTAGTATATCACCTTAAATAATGTATAATACCACTGCACCAAAGGGATTTGTAGGAACTGTTTCGGACGCTTGAATCCTAATGAAAGTTGCAGTAAATCTTGCCGTATCAATAGGTAAGTTATGGCACGTATTACGGCTTAGCAATTAAATTGCCTATACGCTTGTTACTGGTGAAATATATTTATTACTTGGATACTTAGCTACAAGAGGTAGGGTAGCAATACCAGGCTTTATGTAGTTCTCGTCAGCAATTATACTATCATTTTAAAAATGAGCAGTAAGCGCAATAAAGGATACGGTGCCAACCAAAATCCATAGCAGAATACCTAGCGCAAAACTTCTAAAACCTGCACTTTTGGCCTCAGCCAAAGAGATGTTAGAGCCAATCAGGAAAATAGCAATTACCATTCCTCGTTTACCCAGCCAATTGAGATTATTGAACAAGATTTGCCCGCTTGGTAAAAGGTAGGCAATAATTATGCTTGCCACAAATAGCCCAATAAACCAGGGTATCTTAATCTTTCCATTCTTTTTATCCTTTTGAGCTAATGCAATAACTATCGATAAGGGAATAATCCACAGCGCACGGATAAGCTTTACGGTTGTTGCAACCTCTAGAGCTTCGGTTCCATAGGTTGCTCCTGCACCAACAACAGAGCTGGTGTCGTGTATGGCGATGGCAGCCCATGTGCCGAATACTTCCTGGCTAAGGTTAAAATAGTGTCCAATTGCAGGGGAGATTATCAGGGCAATTCCGTTTAGAATAAACACCACCACTAGGGAGAATGAGATTTGTGAACTCTTCGGATTTATTACCGAGGATATTGCAGCAATTGCGCTACCGCCACATATGGCTGTACCTGCCGAGATAAGTGTGCCTATTTTAGGGTCAACATGCAAAAGTTTGGTTAACAGAAAACCAACGCTCATAACTAGTACCACCGATATTGCGGTATCAACAAAGCCAGTTTTTGATGCGCTTACCACTTGGTTGAGGTTCATACCAAAGCCCATTAGCACAATAGAGGTTTGCAGTGCAAGCGATGTGTACTTGGTGATTTTATTGTATTTTAGGCCAAGCATCGATAGTATTAGGCCCATTACCAATGCTATGGCGGGTGAGATAAAAGGCAAAAAGCAAAAAAGAATTACTATGCCATAAATGGCGCTCACCTGTTTTTGATTTAGACTATGTTTCATATTTTTGTCTATTAATTTCCTGACAAAAATAGATTTATACTATAATCAAAACAAATACACAATAATTATATACAATAGCTAGAAGTTATAGCGAGAAAGAAACTCAGTGAATAATTTCGAGGATAATGCCTCGTGTCCCTGTCGGAATGCGATTCGAAATTTGCGATTGAATTGCACTCCTTTTATGGAGATTTTTGTAATTTGTTTTAGTAACAGCTCCTTTTCAATTGATTTCTCCGATACAAGGGCTATCCCATCAAAATCGCTCAGGAAATTTTTAATCGCTTCCGTACTACCCAAATGGATTAGGATATTGAGATTGTCAAACTTGATATTGTTTTTTATTAGCTGTTTCTGAATAACCTCAAGTGTGCCCGAACCTTTTTCGCGGAGTACGATGGGTATTTGCTGAAAATCGGCAATGGAGATGGATTTTAGCTTTGAGTAGGCACTATTGCTCCCGGTAACTATAACAATTTCATCATCAAGAAAATCAGCATATTTTATGCTTAATTGCGACGAATCATTCTCCACTAGCGCTACCTCAATCTCATTACCCAGTAGCTTTTGCTCCATTTCAAAGGAATTACCATTGAAAAGGAACAGCTCAATTTCGGGATAGCGCTTATGGAAAGCTGCAATAACTTTAGGAATAAGGTATTGCGATATAGTTGAACTAGCCCCTATGCGGAGTGTACCCTTAAAGGTATCGTTCATTCTACCCAGCTCAAACTCAAGTTCCTCGTATTGTTGTGCAATTTTTTTTAGATGGGCATAAGCTGTTTTGCCTGCATTTGTTAGATACACCTTATTGCCTTTTCGTTCGAAAAGAGTACAGTTTAGGTTACTCTCCAATTCTTTTATATGCTTAGTAACAGCAGGTTGACTTATGAATAGTTCTCTTGCAGCTTTTGAGAAGTTTAGGTTTTCTGCCACCTCTAAAAAAACTTTATCCCTATAATCCATAGTTCAATTTCCCATTATCACCGATTGTTTTTAACCACAATCCGGCACATAGTTTTTCAAGAACAATTAATAGAGAAGACCTATATCTTCACAAACCTACCACTCCAAACCCTTTGGGATGAAATAATTTTCACTAAGTAAACACCCTCAGTTAGTTGCGATATGTTCATCGGAACCTCGGTTTCATGCGTAAAGGTTTCTTCCTGAACAAGTTTTCCTGCAGCATTGTAAACCTGTATTTTAGCATGGCCGACCGCTGACGGATTTTTTATCCAAACCAGGTTGTTTGATGGGTTGGGGTAAATAGTTAACTTACTTTGGGTTAGGGGCAATGTTGATGTTACTTCAGTAAAGTAGGCCGTTGCGCTCACATTCTTAGTAATGGTAATTTGCGCCTCGCTAGTTTGATAGGTATCATCGTTCACCTCCCATTTTTCAAACTGCCAACCATCGCTGGGTGTTGCACTTATTGTTAACTCTGTTCCTTCTGCATATTGATAATCGCCAGCGCTGGGCATAGTTGTTCCGTTGCCATTGGTTGCCATTGTAAGCGTATAGGAAGGTATTTCAGTAAAGTAGGCCGTTGCGCTCATATCCTCAGTAATGGTAATTTGTGCCTCGCTAGTTTGGTAGGTAGCATCGTTCACTTCCCATTTCTCAAACTGCCAACCATCGCTGGGTGTTGCACTTATTGTTAACTCTGTTCCGTCTGCATATTGATAATCGCCAGCGCTGGGCATAGTTGTTCCGTTGCCATTGGTTGCCATTGTAAGCGTATAGGATGATGTGGCATTAAGTTCAAACGTATACAACCCAAGTGGTGCAACAAGTGGTTTGGTAATCGTTTTACTGTTACCGTTGGTTGCGCTAATGTAGTAGTAAACAGTGCTATTTATGGGTTGGCTAGGAATCGAGGTTGTGTAGTTTATTCCTCCAACTAGTTGCATTTCAGTTTGGTTAAATCCTGCGGTGGTGTCAGTACTCCAGTAAACCGAAGCGTTGCTTATCCCTTGGGCCGATTCAATAGTTGCATCTATGGTGTATCCTTCAGTTGAGTGCTCAACCTCGTTGCTGAGGGAAGCATGGGCAATAAAAATAGGGTCGTTTGCTGCAATTTCGCGGGTAATGCAGTGTATAGCTCCACTTGCAGAAATAACGTTGCGCATGTTAATGCCAACAACTTTGTAGCCCGGCATGGCATCGCGGTATATTTCAAGTGCCTCATTATCCTGCGGAAGTCCGTATACAGGTACAAGCACCAGACCGTTAAGTATAACCGCATTGGTATAGGTAAGGTAATCGGAGTAATTTGACGGATATCTACCATTCTCATCGGGAGGCATGGGGATGCGTACCACTTTGTAAGGTCTGCCGTAGGGCGTTTGAAAATTATTGAGGATGTAGTTCAGGTTAGTTTCAATTTGTGGTCCATCAGAAACCCCTGTGGGGTATTGTCCAACCAGCAGGGTCTCCTCATCCAGTAGTTTCATGTGCATATCAATGTGGTGAATACCATCGTAGGGAAGGTTTGTCATTTTGATGTATGGGCTAATGCCCATGTAGCTATGCTTAATGGCATTAATCTGACTTTCGGTAAGGCTGCTGTTCTCATCAAGCACAAGTTTCGACGAGTATCCGTTTCCAAATCCATCGGCCATAAAGTTGCCCCCGGTGGTTGTTAGGCGGTTGGGCGATTGGGTCATCTGGTAAATGGGTATCCCTAATTCGTTGGCCATAACTGAGGGGATTACATCATCAGCAGGTCGTGGGCGGTTATATACCCAATCAACAAAAGCCAGTTCATTAGTACCGTTAAGGTATATGCTTTGCGGACCATAGTCGCGTACCCAAACGGAGTTGTAATTGGCATCAACGAAAACAATATTATCGGAGTTTACACCACCAGCGGTAAGGTAATTCTGAACATTAGTGGGATTACTACAAACTACATATACGGTAACGTATTGTTTTGCATTGCGAATAATTTCACGAAGATTTGAGTTGTAGGCAGCCCAGGTTACAATCACTCCCTGCATTTCCTCCCATTCGGCGGGGGTTCGTGGGGTTTCGGCAGGTGGTGTCGTCCCTCTATCGGTTGGGTAATTCCTTAGGTACTTGTCCCAGATAAGTTCTTCGGCTGGGGTCATATGCCGTGGAAGAGGATCTTGGCTGAAAAGGTTTGTGCTTAGCACAAGGGTAATAGCTAAAAGGTAAAAGCGTAGCATTGTGGGTTCTATTAAGTTATTTTACTATTGTAACGTAGGTGATTTTGACTGTTTAAATTGGGGATAGTTTAAAATCCAAAGAGCCATCTAACGGCATGGGGAAACTCACGAGCCCAGAACCATTCACTATGCCTTCCATCCTCACAAATTTTAAGCATAAGCTCATTATCGTCGGAGAATCCGGTTTCTTTTAGCATCCTTTTGGCTTTCTTTAGATTCGAGGCCATTTTATTATCCTCCTGACCTCCTGCTAGAAGGTAAATTTTTTGGTAGTTTTTCTTTTTGTGCTTTTCAATTTGTTTAAATATTTCATCGCTCCACCAAAGTGAGGGAGAAAAAACGCCAACCTTACTAAATACAGAGGGGTATTCAAGCGCAGTGTATAGCGCCATCAGTCCGCCCAGTGAGCTGCCAATTATCATGGTATTATCGGCATCGGGTAGGGTTCGGTAATGCTTGTCGATATAGGGTTTCAGGTTTTTTACAATGAACTTAGCCATCTTTGGTCCATCACCACCAATTTTCTCTTGGTTTGGCCAGGGAGTGTACTCGTTAATACGTTCATCCTCGCCATGGTAAATGGCCACTACAATGGCTCCAAATGCGCGGGTATGATGGAGACTGTCAAGCGTTTCATCAATTCGCCACTCGTTGGAAAAGGCGGTTGATTTATCGAAGGCATTTTGCCCATCGAACATATAGATTACCGGAAATCCTTGGCTTGATGAGTAGTTGGGAGGAAAGTAAACCCTAACGGTTCGTCGTCGGTTTAGCTGCGGAATTTCAATGCTGGTGGGGGTGAAGAATACATTTGAGGATGCTGTTGAGACTAATTGTTTTGGCAGCAGCCTGTCTCTCCAATGATGAATGTTGAGTACTATGGTCTTACCCAGCGAATCAGCGTAGATTCTGTTGGGGATATCCTCACCGGTTGAATCTACCTCAACTGCGGTCCAGTTGCCACGGCAAATTTTATACTCAAGGGTATCGGGCACAGAGTATAGGGTAAGCGAGAGCCTGCCCATATTGTCGTACTTAAACTCTTGGTCTTGTTCGTTTGGTATCCACTTATTATTAGTGCCTGCCATAAAAAACGATGAACCTTTTGGTGTGTCCTCTGGCAACGATTTAATGATAAAGGTTACCTGAGCACTAGCAAATATGCTTAGAGTAAGTAGTATAAAGGTTAGCGCTAAGTTTCTCATGTTATAATTTTGTGTAAAGGTATTAAATTTTGACAAAAAGAATTTCCAGTTAATGGATGCCTTTTTAGTAATAGTCTGATTCCTTATTTCGAAATCAGGTTAATAGCAAGCTTACTCGGTCCACACTAAGAGGTCTCTCCAAATTTGAAATGGAGTTTGGATTGATGGTGTTTGTCCATAATTTAAGGGAATTAGCAACCAAGTCTCTTTTTAATTCGGCAGATTTTAATGAGTTTTTAGAGCACTATTTTAGTTCTATAATTGCATTAAACTTATTTGTAAAAAATTTAGTGTTAAATTATAGAGTTGGAGAAAATATGTGCCGCTAATATTAAAAAAGGGCTGCCTTTTTAGACAGCCCTTTTTAATATTTAATACATAGGTTCACCCTACTTGTCGGTTCGCTCTGTTAATTTAACTTTACTTACCTCCCAAGTAGCACTTTTGGTGGTAGAACTGGTGTACTTTAAACCAATGTGTATCTTCTGCCCATCGTATTGTGAAATGTCAATATAACCACTTTCAGAGAAATTCCAACTGTTCCCAGCCGGTCGACTAAACCCAGAAAACTCAGTCCAATCACCAGATTCTGTTGGTAAACTTACCCCATCGAAGTTGGACGAGATAAGAACTTTCATGTCGTTGTAGCTGGTAATAAAATTAATTGCCTCGCGAATTGTCAGGTTAACATTTACTCTAGAGGTAAGGTCTACTTCTGGTGATACAAGCCAATCCTCATTTGCATAGTTTGTGCCACCTTCAAGACCAGAGATAACAGCGCATCCATTATCGAATGTACCCCATTTCCAAATCTGCGATCCCAAAACATTATACGCTGTAAAACTTTCCAGATTTGAAGTAAAATTCTCTTCAAAGAATGGGTCTATTTGAGTGCCAGGGTTAATACCATTGCCATCAAGCCAATACCCATCGGTATCCTTCAGTCCAGGTGAACCAAAATATGCCATAAGGTTACCTCTTAGCTTAATCTGCTTACCAAGGTTTACGGCTTTATCCTTAAGGTTTACTGCAGTTCTGATGTCGCCATACGGAAGTTGCACAATTAAGCAATTCGAAAGGCTTGTCTCACTAGGACTATCAGCTATAATAACATTTGAGTTGGTGTTAAATGGTGCTGAAAAAGAGGGAACAAATGGGTCAACGTTAGTTTCCATAACTCCAACAAGGTAACCCTCAACCCATTTTTCGCTACCCGTATTATTCTGTATCGCATATATTACAGGGTAAGGATCTTCAAAGGAGCCATCGTGCTGAGTGGTAGTAAATCTTGGTCCGTCAAACTGCACCTCCTCCTTTTTTCTAATTACTAGTTGAACTATGTCATCGTATCTACTTGCAATGGCTATAATTGAACCTCTGCCGTCTGGCACATTCTCACTTGCAAACTTTGCGTAACCACTTGTTCTGAGCATAACAGAATTTCCGTTCTCATCCTGAATGGTGAGTTCACCATATTCCAGGTTAGGAGCATCGGCAAAAGTTTTAGAGGTATCTGAATCAATAAATTGGACATTCTCTAATTTTATTAATCTCGACTCGTAGTCCAAAGTTCTAATGTCGGAGATTGTAACCACTTCTGGTTCGGTGTTAACTCCAACGTTTCTCTTTACTATGTTGTCATCAACAGATACTGAGTCAATCTGAAAAACTTTACGGTAGTACTTTAGCGTTGTGCCTTTTAGGTTAATATAAATTGAGTCGCCCTTATACAATCCCCCTGGTGATGTAAGCCTAACAAGTATTCCTTCGTTTGCATCCTGAGCATAGGCTTCCTTATATAGGTTTCCAGATTTGTCGTCCATTGTTACAACTACAACAACTGAGGTATCACCAGTAAATTTATGGATATTACCAGGAAGGCAAAAATCTCTAAGCTGCTGTATGCTCATTACATGGCCTAGCGGGATTTCGGGGATTGAAGGTGTCTCAAACTCATCCTTAATACAACCTCCAAGGGAGAGTAGCATTACTGCTGTTAACAATGCTCCTATTATTAATTTATCTATTTTCATAGTAATTATTTTTTAGAATTAAAACCGTTCTTTATCAAGTTCTACCTCGCTAAGATGCCTAATAACCAGCTGGCGAGTTTCATGAAATTGGGTGACAATAGCAGTAATTGAGCCGCTACCCTGGGCAATCTGTTTTCCGGCAAAACTGGCAAAAGCACTTGTTCTAACAATTATGGTATTCCCCTTATCATCCTGAAGAGTTCTGCTTTTGTCAGTTTGATTCGCAGCATCTGCATAGGATTCATTAAGTTCTCCATTCAAAAACTGAACGTTCTCAATTCTGATTAATTTCGATTGATATTCGGTAGGGAAATCGTCTGCTTCAAGTTCTGGTATTGTAACAAGTATTGGCTCTTTGCTTAAACCAGTGGCTTGTACCACTAGGTTAGCAATGTCAAGTTTATCTACCTGAAACTGTTGGTTGTAGTAATTAAGGGTGCTCCCCTTTAAATTTACTCTTATCGAGTCACCCTCAAGCAGCCTGCTTGCTGCAGTAAGCCTAAGTTCAACAGCCTGTTCGTTGTCCTGTATGTAAAGTTTTTTGTAGATGTTCCCCGATGATTCATCCATTGTTACAACACCAAATACAATGCTGTCACCTGTAAACTTGTGTTGAGAACCATCAGGGCAAATATTCCTTAAGTCTTTAATGGTAAACACTGCGTTCTTGTCAAGCGTTTTTATGGGCGGTGTATCAAACTCCGTATCGTCGCATCCAAAACTTAGCACAGCAATAACAGCTGATAAAAGCAGGATCTTATATTTATTGTTCTTTTTCATGGTCATATCAAATTTACTGTTTAAAAACTAAAGCTGAGATTTAGGAAGTAGTTGGCTCCATACATATATGCATATTTGGGTGGAAAACGCTCAATATCGCGGTTGTCGTAACGTAGCTGCTCAAAGGCAATTACGGTTAGTTCCTTATTGTTTAAGGCATTACTAACGCTTAGGTTTGCGCGTATATAGTATTTACGGGCAATTCTCCACGACTTTCCAACAAAAACATCGAGGGTATAACCATCGTTCATTTTTTGTTGATCCAGCATCTGGTTCCATTGTGGATCGGATTCAACCAAGCCATCAAGAGCCTCCTCGGTTCTGCGATCGGGGTTAGCATCAATATATGTTTTGCCAAAGTAGTTAAAGTTCGCTCCAATAAACCAGTACTTAGGCGCATTGTAACGGGCACCTATTGAGCCAGCCATTTGGGGGAAACCGCCAATCAAAAAATTTTCAAAATAAACAGTTCTATTCTCGGCAAGCAACTCATAATCGTTGTCGCGGGCAATGGTTACATTGGGTCGCGAATTATATGTGTAGTGGCCCCATGCGCCAACTGCATTTACCGACCAGTTTGGGGTAACATTTATTTCAACCCCAAGTTCTGCGCCCAGGTTCCGAGTATCAACATCAGTCATAATGTAGTTGATAAAGGTTCTGTATCCCTCGTGGTAAAAACTACGGTTCCACGTTTGGTCTCTATTCTCGGAGTAATAAACTGTTAATCTGGATTTTATTATGGGTGCGCGAACAATGTAGCTTAAATCAGTTGCTAAAATCTGTTCGCTTTTTAGGCCATCAACAACATGATCTCTAACACGTGATGAGATGTACGAGTCGCGGAAATAGGGAGCACGGGTTTGGTAACCAGCATTAAAATCGATGTAATGTCTTCCCGTAATTTTGTAGGTTAGACCTCCTTTTACACCATAGTTATAAAAACTTTGTTTTTCCGAATCGCCATAAGAGTTTTCGGGGAAACGTCCGTTTTGCATATTACCTGTGCGCCAGAATTGAGAGTTCGATAAACTTGCGGCAACAAAAAAGTCGACCTTGGCATAGCTAAACTCCGATTGGGCAAAGACCGCGGCCTTGTTTATGTTTGCAGTAAAATCATACCCAAATTTATCGCCAACCTGAACCAAGCGATTGGGGTTTCTTATATCGTTTTGGTACAAGTCCTCATCGGCAAAATCGCGCTCAGCAAACTGGTCAATATCCAACCACCAATCGCCACCAAGCAAATCGTTAATCACCTTAAACTGAGAACCCTTAAATATTGAAACATCTAGACCTCCAGTGAGCATTATATTGCTATTTAGCTGATTGCGAGCCACTGAGTTAAGGGACCAATGATTATGATCATTCCTGCGTTCCTCAAGAATATACTTTGAACGATTACCTACTAAACCACCCGGTGCTGCGTACATGTTCTTTGAGTTGGCTTTATAGAATGAATCCCAATCGAGCTGCCTATACTCGTCGTTATCCTGCCAAAGGTTAGTAACATAACCAAACATATTCTCATCATTCTCCCAATAACTGGGTAAATAACGGTAGTAATCGGGTCTTGGGTCAGCTGCATCGTACCAGTTAAGGGCAGTATTACCTCCTCTGCCAAACGAATAAGCAATGCTTGTATTAACTGAGGTGTTCCCGAAATTCCCAAAATGGGTAAGCAAAATCATGGGCTTGTGATGGTTATTAACCCTTGCGTTCCTCACTTCTCCGTTCTGGTATCCCCAGTTAGGGTTGTAGTACTGGTTCCCAGTTAAATCGTAGGTTTCCTGAACAGAAAGACCAGAGCGCCCACTTCTCATTGGTGCTCCAAATACAGTGAAACCTAAACTATGCTTATCGTTAAACTTTCGCTCAGCAGCAAAAAAGTAGGCGTAGGCGTCGTAAAACGTGCCTTCAACGTAACCCTCATTAGCCCAGCGTTTTGAGCCGGAAATAGTCATCGCCCATTTATCGTCAACCAAACCGGTTGAATGGATAAACATCGCTCTGTTGCGATAGTTGCGGTTGGCCGACGAGTAGGTAATCCGAGTATCGGGCCTATACTGTGATGCTCTTAACTCTATATTATTTACCCCAGCAAATCCACCAAAAGCATACTCTGATGCAGCCAGACCTATTGAGTTAACGGTATTGCGCATGGCATCGTTAAGCCCACCCCAAGTGGAGTAGTATGCACGGCCGGTCTCGGGGTCGTTTACCGTTAAACCGTTAATAAGCACCGACGAGTTCTCAGAATCGTACCCGCGAACCCTGAATCTTGCAGCACCAAAGGTATATCCGGCGGTAGATAAAAATATATCGCGCGAACCCTGAAGTAACCCAGAGATATTGTGCGCCTCGTCATCGCTCTCAAAATCGGTAGCCGAAAGCGTAATTACAGGAACAAACTCTTCGCCTGTTGCAACTGTAGTTGTATCTGTCTGTCCGCTGGCTATAATTGCAGCAAAAAGAAACAGAAATGTAAGTCCTTGAATTTTTCTCATATCGTACAAATAGTGTTAATATCTAAATTTTTTTTTAAAAACGAGAACCTCAAAAATAGAGATTATTGTTGACATAGCGCTGTAATTGTAAAAATATCTTACCTTTATAACCCTCTAAATTCAATCTAAAAACTATATCAATCTGATTATGAATTGTTCTTACAAATTATTAGGTATACGATTTGTTTTTATCAACCGAAAAAAAACCATAATTATGCATAACGATAAAAGATCTTTTGTAAAATTAATTACCCTATTCTTGCTTCTGGCTATACCATTAATAACATTTAGCCAAAAAGAGAAACAGTACAAGGTGGTAAATATCGCTTTTTACAACCTTGAAAATTTGTTTGATACGTTAGATACCCCTGATGTAAACGATAGAGATTACACGCCTGAGGGATTAAACAGGTGGGATACTAAAAAGTACAATGAGAAACTCGAGAATTTGGCTGAGGTTCTTTCGAAAATAGGTGCCGATGCCACCCCACACGGGCCAGCAGTTATTGGTCTTGCAGAGATGGAGAATAGGAACGTACTTGAAGATCTTGTAAAGCAAGAAGCCATTGCCGACCGTAATTATCGTATTGTACACTACGATAGCCCCGACAGAAGGGGGATTGATGTAGCATTGTTTTACCAATCCGAATATTTTGAGGTAACAAACAGCGTCAGCCATAGGCTTAACATTGAGGGGAGAGAAAATTTTTACACCAGGGATCAACTCCTAGTTTCTGGTTTGCTCGATGGCGAAGAGTTTCATTTTATTGTTAGCCACTGGCCATCGCGTAGTGGCGGTGAGAGTCGAAGCAGACCTCTAAGGAATGCTGCTGCTGATCTTGGTCGACATATCATCGATTCTGTACTTAGCATTAACCCCAACGCTAAGATTATTTATATGGGCGACCTAAACGACAACCCCGACAATCAAAGCGTAATGAAACACCTTAGGTCAAAACCCGATGCTAAAAAACTGGAGGAAGGTGATTTGTTCAACCCATTTTACAGTTTTTACAAAAAGGGTATAGGAACATTGGCATGGCGTGATACCTGGAGCCTTTTCGATATGGTAATGCCCAGTAAAAGCCTGATGGAAAAAGATTTCTCTTCCTATCGTTTCTATAAAGCAAATGTATTTAACAAAAACTTTTTGCAGCAAAAATCTGGACGATTTAAAGGTTATCCGTTACGTACCCACGGAGGAGGACAATATTTAGGCGGATACTCCGATCACTTCCCAACTTACATTCTGCTCATTAAAGAGATTGATTAACAACAAAGAACTTATTAAAAAAAACTCTCTGAATTAACCAGAGAGTTTTTTTATTCTATAACCTTTCGTTCTTTTCAGCCCATGCAATAGCTCTCTCTAAATCCGCTGGGGTATCAATGGCAATTGTCTCAATGTTGGTTACCTTAGCATGAATGGCAAAGCCATTCTCGAGCCAACGAAGCTGCTCCAACGATTCCGCCTGCTCCAAGGGCGATTGCTCTAACTTAGAAATATCTTTTAGTATATTACTTTTATAGGCATAAAGTCCAAGGTGCTTGTAATAGGTATGCTCTTTAGCCCAATTATCAACTTCAATCCCACGAATATAAGGTATTACCGATCGGCTAAAGTAAAGTGCTTTACCATTGGTATCCAATACCACTTTTGGTATATTGGGATTAAAGATATTTTCATTTGTGCCAAAAGGCTTTACTAGAGTAGCAATATCTACACTCTCGATATTGAATGGCCTTACGAGTAACGAAAGATGCTCAGGGTGAACGAAGGGCTCATCACCTTGAATGTTTACAACCACATCAAAGGTCTTGTTACTCTGCCGCTGAATTATCTCCAACGCCTCGGCACACCTATCGGTTCCACTTTTATGTTCGGTTGATGTAGTGACAAATTTTCCACCAAAGGCATTAATTGCATTCGCAATTCTTTGGTCATCGGTAGCAACATAAACGTGCTCAAATGTTTTCGATGCTCTCTCATAAACCCACTGAATCATTGGTTTACCTAAAATATTGGCAAGAGGCTTGCCCGGGAATCGAGTTGAAGCATACCGTGCGGGAATAATGCACAGCGTAAGCATAGGTTTATTTATCATTTCAAAGCAATTATTATCACAAAGGTACAAATACGTTTGTTACAGTTTACAGTTCAGAGGTAAAAATGTCAGGTTATAAAATGAGATGCAAGTAACGATTACAGTTAAATAATTCAAATAGGTATTGGTGAAAAGGTTAAAATATGTAATTTTGTCAGTACTTTACAACCCATAATATGTCAAAAGATATCCAAAGGATAAAACAACGGTTTTCAATAATTGGCAATTCGCCAGGCCTTAATAGAGCAATTGATATTGCTCTACAGGTTGCCCCAACCGATTTGTCGGTAATTATTACGGGCGAAAGTGGTACGGGTAAAGAGGTTTTTCCTCAGATAATTCACTCGTATAGTGCACGAAAACACGGATCGTACATTGCCGTTAACTGCGGAGCTATTCCCGAAGGGACTATTGACTCTGAGCTATTTGGCCACGAAAAGGGTTCCTTTACTGGCGCAATGGATAGCCGTCGGGGTTACTTTGAGGTAGCTAATGAGGGAACCATTTTTCTTGATGAGGTAGCTGAACTTCCGCTATCAACTCAAGTTAGGCTTTTACGCGTTTTAGAGTCGGGTGAGTTCATTCGCGTTGGCTCGTCAAAACCTCAAAAAACAAATGTTAGGGTTATAGCAGCAACAAATATCAACCTAATTCAGGCCATACAAAACGGTAAGTTTCGCGAAGATTTATACTACAGGCTCAACACAGTGCCCATTACCATAACGCCTCTGCGCGAGCGAACAGAGGATATCCCCTTGCTTTTCAGGAAGTTTGCATCCGATTTTGCCGAAAAATATCGTATGCCCACTGTTAACCTTGACGATGAAGCCCGGAGAATGCTTGTTAACTACAAGTGGCCTGGTAATGTTAGACAGCTAAAAAATGTAACCGAGCAGATATCGGTTATTGAGGAGTCAAGATTGGTTTCGGCCACTAAGCTGCTAAGTTACCTTCCCGATTATAACCCAACCAAATTACCTGCGCTAATTGCTAAAAAGATAGGAGTATCGGAGCCCTCATTCTCTAACGAACGGGAGATACTTTACAAGATTCTTTTTGATATGCGTAACGATGTGAATGATCTAAAGAAACTTGTTCACGATATGCTGCAAAGCGATAAAAAAGACATAGATATACACGATGAGCACGCTAGCTTAATTAAAAGCTTGCATAAGGACGGAATTCCCTTTATGGAAACTTCAAAACCTTCGGGTTTTGAGCAAAAAGGCTTTAGTCAAGATCATCCTGACATACAGGATACTGAGGAGATTATTGAAGAGTCACTCTCCCTTATTGATAAAGAGGTAGAGATGATCAAAAAAGCTCTTGAAAAGTATAATGGTAAACGACGCCAAGCTGCTCAGGAACTTGGCATATCGGAGAGGACATTATACCGAAAGATAAAAGAGCACAATATCGACTAACATGAAAATAAAACAAAATACTGTAACCTTCTCACAAATAAAGGCCTACGCGGGTTTATCTATTGTTGGCATATTCCTGCTGGTGGTATCCTGCAAAATAAACTACTCGTTTACAGGTGCGTCTATATCTCCTGACGTTAAGACAGTTAGCGTTGAGCATTTTCAGAATTTAGCGCCATTGGTTAATCCTACCCTTAGCAACTTGCTGTCGGAAGAACTTAGGAATAAATTTATTACACAAACAAGCCTAAATGTTGTACCTTCGTTTGGTCATTTAAATTTTTCGGGTGAAATTAGGAACTATGAAGTTAGACCCATTGCCATTCAGGCCAATGAGACTGCTGCACAGAATAGGCTAACAATATCTGTTAGAGTTAAGTTTGAAAATTCAAAAGATCCAACTAAAAACTACGATAAAACATTTAACCATTACGAGGATTTTAGCAGCTCTCAGCAAATAGCACAGGTTGAGCGGCAGTTGGTAACCTTAATTGTTGAAAAATTGGTTGAAGATATTTTTAATAGTGCTGTAGCAAATTGGTAGAAATGGAAAAGGAACAGCTATATAAACTTATTGAAAA
>JAQUJY010000065.1 GCA_028680705.1 Bacteroidales bacterium | reverse complement strand
AGTTATACTGTAAGGGCAGCTAATACAACGGTCAACGGCCCTGGTTGGGTGCAGGCTACTGTAAGTGGACTATGCGGGGATGTGGAATTACCGCCCTACAGTGTATACGTTGGCACGCCCCCTGGTCGCATTGGGCCGCCCTTAATTAATGGGCAGTCGGTGTTTTGCATCTGGCCCAATCAGTCCGCCACGGTTAGCGTGACTTCGCATCCAGAGGTAACGAATTACCTCTGGGTACTGCACAACGAGGCAGAGTTTACTATGCTGCTGGGTAACGAGCAAACCACCATCCCTTTTAGCATTAGTGGGAATTATCCCCAGCGCTACTTGGAGCTAACGGAGCAGATTCCTGGCTGTTCATCCGTAACATCGCAGAAGAACTTGGTGTTCTGTGAAGATTTTGACATGCTGAGCGTTGGACCAAATCCTGCCAGTGAGGTTATCACTATTGCCGAGTTGGATAATGATAAGAGCAGTGAGCCCTGGACGCTACGCTTAGTGAGCCAGCAGGGAGCCATTGCGGTAAACGTTACCACCACCCTGCCCAAAACCATCAGCGTGAGCGGCATGCAGCAGGGCATTTATATCCTCCATGCTCAAAAGGGTAACCATGTGGAGCAGCATAGGGTGGTTGTAAAATAGTTTTTTGCAGCTAAGTTTTCAGGGGTAGTACTGTAGGAATTATAGATTTATACAGCACTACCCTTTCTTTTTTTATCATAAAGTTTTAAGTTTATGCTCCAAGGTTACCTTGCGGCTTTTTTAATCTTTACTACCTTAGCTTGCTGCAAACATCCATTTAGCTACTATGCCCAAACCACAATTTGTAGAGGTAATTCTTCCGTTGGCTTTGCCAAAACTTTACACCTATTCAGTTCCAAACGATTTAGGGTTGGAGGTAAAGCCAGGCATTAGGGTGGTGGTTCAGTTTGGCAAAAAGAAACTTTACTCCGCCATAGTTTATAGGGTGCATACCAATGCCCCTGGGGCATACCAAACCAAGGATATTCTTCAGGTAATTGATACAGTGCCCATTGTGTCTGATATACAGTTTGGGTTTTGGGAGTGGATGGCCAGCTACTACATGTGCTCCCTTGGCGAGGTGATGAAGGCCAGCCTTCCCTCAGGGCTGAAAATGGAGAGCGAAACCCAGATTGCACTGGGTCAGGAGTATGCTTTAGCTCCGTTTTTAAACGATTCCGAGATGGCTATTATGTCTGCTTTGGATGAGAAGAAAAGCATTTCAATTCAGCAGCTTGTTTCTAAAGTCGATTTTAAAAATCCCATTGGGGTAATCAAGGGTCTTCTCGATAGGCGTGTGCTATCAATTCATGAGAACATTCAATCGGCCTTTAAGCCAAAGTACGAGGTGTTTGTTCGCCTGCATTCGCGCTTAAAGTTTGATGATGATGTGAATAAGCTATTTGAGGAGCTATCAAGGGCCACAGCCCAGCAAAAGTACCTAATGGCTTTTTTGGCACTTACGGCGCCAGGCAAACAGACATTTACTGGGTGGATAGCTAAAAAAGCGTTGGCCGAAAAGGCAGATGCCTCACCCGCAGCATTTAAAGCACTTGTTGATAAAAATATTTTTGAAATTGAGAGCAGGGAAGTATCCCGTTTGGATATTGACGATAGCGATGCCAAGAGCAATTTGGTTCTAACGGTCGATCAGCAGCATGTAGTCAATAGAATTCACGATGAGTTTAACGAGAAAAATGTTGTTCTGCTGCACGGGGTGACCTCAAGCGGGAAGACAGAAATGTACATAAGCCTGATTCAGGAGCAAATTAAAAAGGGTAAGCAGGTGCTTTATCTACTGCCTGAGATTGCCCTTACAGCCCAAATTATCAATCGCCTAAAGCAATACTTTGGCAATATGGTGGGTGTTTACCACAGCAAGTTTAGCGATAATCAAAGGGTTGAGGTTTACCAGAATTTACTAAACGATGGTGTGGACAAGTCGAAGCCAGCGTATGATGTAATTCTTGGGGTTCGCTCATCCATATTTTTGCCTTTTAAGCGGCTGGGTTTGGTTATAGTCGACGAGGAGCATGAGAATACTTTTAAGCAGTTTTCCCCCGCGCCGCGTTACCATGCTCGCGATTCGGCCATTGTACTGGCTGTTATGTGTGAAGCTAAAGTGTTGCTGGGAACTGCAACGCCCTCCGTTGAATCGTACTACAACGCTCAAACGGGTAAATATGGTTTTGCTCAACTCACAAAGCGCTATTTAGATATCAGCCTTCCTCGGGTTGAGGTTGTTGATACCCTGAGAGCCCGCAAGCGTAAACAGATGAAGTCCATTTTTTCAGAAACATTGCTTGAGTCAATTGGTAGGGCTTTGGATGGGGGTAATCAGGTAATCCTTTTCCAGAATAGGAGAGGTTATTCGCCGTTTATTGAGTGCGACGAATGTGCATGGGTTCCACAATGCGAGCATTGCGCCGTAAGCCTTACACTGCACAGGCAGAGCAATCAACTGGTGTGCCATTACTGTGGATATGCCATTCAGGTTTTAACTGCTTGCTTGGCGTGTGGTAGCCATCGCTTATCAACCAAAGGATTTGGTACCGAGAAGGTTGAGGATGAGTTGGCCATTTTCTTTCCACATGCCAGGATTGCCCGCATGGATATGGACACCACCCGGTCGAGGAATTCCTATGAGCGTATTATTGCCAACTTTGAGCAGGGCGAGGTTGATGTGCTGGTAGGTACACAGATGATAACCAAAGGATTAGATTTTGATAGGGTTAGATTAGTTGGTATCCTTAACGCCGATAACATGCTTAATTTTCCCGATTTTAGGGCTTTTGAGCGTAGTTTTCAGCTAATGGCACAGGTAAGCGGAAGAGCTGGTCGTAAGGGTGAGCAGGGCGAAGTGCTTATTCAAACCTCTAATCCCGAGCACCCTGTTGTGAGGCAAGTGGTAAACAACGATTTTGAAGGTCATTTTAAATCGCAGCTGGCCGAGCGAAAAGAGTACCATTATCCCCCTTTTTATAGGCTGATAAAACTATCGCTTAAGCATCGGGATGCTAAGGTACTGGAAATTGCTTCAGAGCAGCTGGGTCGAAACCTTCGGTCTGTTTTTAGGAACAGGGTACTTGGCCCCGAAGAGCCTATTGTGAGCAGGGTGCAGAACTTTTACATTAAGGATATACTTATTAAACTAGAGCGCAACGCCAATTTGGCAAAGGCCAAGGATCTGATCAGCGATCAGATAAGGTTAACGATGGAGTACAAACCCTTTCGGGGTTTAATTGTTTTGCCCGATGTTGATCCGATGTGATGACTAGTTGTAGAAGTTTGTTATGGGATTATTGATAGAAGCGAATTCGGCTCCAACAATTACCCTAATGTTTTGAGGAGCTATTGAAAATGTAAATGGTGATGTGCCTAGGGACTCGCCATCAACCTCAAGGCTTAAGGGCGGTTTAGATGAAATAGCGATACTTTTGCCCTGGTAGCCCAATACTTTTGGATGGTTTAAAATGGTTCCATTGTATAGCCTAAAAATATTGCGTACCACATTAAATTTTCTAATTTTTTTGATTACCGTGATGTCGAAAAGTCCATCGTCAGGCAAAGCGTTTGGCACTTGAAGCATACCTCCGCCATTATATTTTCCAATACCTAAGGTTGCGCTAAAAATTTTACCATCTAGTTTGTGGTCATCAATGGTAATTTTTGTCATGGTTGTCCGGTAGTGGTAAAGGGTTTTTAGGAGGCTAAAAAGGTACAGCATTTTACCTTTTCGTCCGTCCTCCTTTAGCCTGTTTGTAGCCAACGCAACTTTGGCGTCAAAGCCCACCCCAGCTGCATTGGCAAAGTAGCGCGATTGCTGAATACGGGCTTCAAAAAAACGTACTTCACCAACGTCTTGGAGTATGGTTCGTCCTTCTTTAATGGCAAGTATCTTTCCCTCGTAATTGTTCGGGAGATTATAGGTGCGCTGCCAATCGTTTCCTGTGCCCACGCCAATTACGCCAATTGTGATATCGTTCGGATTGCAAATATTTTGTATAAAGATTCCATTTACTACCTCGTTAAGCGTTCCATCGCCGCCAACTACCATAATTTTTCTAAACCCATTCCGCACTGCGTTTACGGTTAGTTCCGTGGCGTGGTATTTTCGTTGGGTGATGCTATGCCTGAAGTTTACGCTCAATTCGTTGAGCAAAGTTTCAATTTTGGGCCAATCCCTTAACCCTTTTCCGCTGCCCGCCTCTGGGTTGACTACGGCGTACCAATATTTTGTATTTTCCACAAAAAAATATTTTTGCAAAAATATGCAATTATTGGGGATTATAAAAGAAGCCTAATTTTGAATCAGGAAAAGTAGAAAAGTTTTGCTATTTTTGTGGGGCATTTAGCCTTTGATTGTTAATATAATGTTGGTAAGTTTTGGGCGAATGTTTATATTAGAGGTCGCTAAAAATAAGCATCCTTTTGTACAACCAGTACCTTTGTGACCTAATATTCAGAATTCATTAATCTTTTTAAGATATGGGAAAAGTAGTAGCTTTAGCAAATCAAAAAGGTGGAGTTGGCAAAACCACAACTGCAATAAATTTAGCCGCCAGTTTGGCTGTGCTCGAAAAAAAAATCCTACTTATTGATGCTGATCCACAGGCTAATGCAACATCGGGAACAGGTTTCGATTTACGGAATATTAAGACAAGTATTTACGAGTGCCTCATTGAAGAGGTTAATCCACAGGATATTATACTTAAAAGTGAGATTGAAGGGCTTGACTTAATCCCTTCGCACATCGATTTGGTTGGTGCAGAGATTGAAATGCTTAATATGCCCAATCGCGAGAAAATGTTAAAAACTGTTATTGATAAGGTGAAGGATCAGTACGATTTTGTACTAATTGACTGCTCGCCATCGTTGGGCTTAATTACAGTAAATGCACTTTCTGCTGCCGATTCTGTAATTATTCCTGTTCAATGTGAGTACTTTGCTCTTGAGGGGCTAGGTAAATTGCTTAACACCATTAAGATAATTCAGACTCGTTTAAACCCTGAACTTGAAATTGAAGGATTTTTGCTTACTATGTACGATGCGCGTTTAAGGCTATCAAATCAGGTTGTTGACGAGGTTAGGAAGCATTTCCAGCAAATGGTTTTCGATACAATTATTCAGCGTAACATTAAGCTAAGCGAAGCACCAAGCTATGGTAAGCCTGTTATTCTTTACGATGCCGCTTCTACAGGATCGGCAAATTACCTTAACCTTGCCCGCGAAATGCTTCAAAGAAATAGCATGACAGAGACTGCCGATGCGAACAAAGAAGAGAAGTAAATAAGATTTTAATTGTAACGTCTAGATATAAGAGGAATGGCAAAGAAAATGGCACTGGGTCGCGGATTGGGCGCTCTGATTGATGATGCTGACACTATGCAGCAAAGGGATGAAAACAGGTTAGAGCGATCGCCAGTTGAATTGGTGAAAGAAATAGATATCAATAAGATTAAGGCCAACCCCTTTCAACCCCGTACAAGTTTCGATAAGGAAGCATTGCAGGAACTCTCCGATTCAATAAAAGAGTTGGGGATAATTCAGCCGCTTACCGTTAGGAGCATAGATGGTGAGTATCAGCTTATTGCTGGTGAACGCAGGTTGCGCGCAGCAAAGCTGGCAGGGCTAAATAAAGTGCCTGCGTATATTCGTACAGCCGATGATCAGGGTATGCTTGAGATGGCTTTGGTTGAGAATATTCAACGTGAAGACTTAGATGCAATTGAGGTGGCCATTAGTTACCAAAGATTGATTGATGAATGTAGTCTTACACACGATACCCTATCGGAAAGGGTTGGAAAAAAAAGAGCAACCGTTACAAACTACTTGAGGTTGTTAAAACTCCCAGCGGAAATACAGTTAGGAATTCGTGAACGTAAATTAACAATGGGTCATGCAAGGGCAATTCTGCCCCTTGAGAATTCTGAACTCCAACTCACAGCTTTTAGTAAGATTATAGAGCAGGATCTCTCCGTTCGGAAAGTCGAAGAGCTTGTTCGTAATTTAGCTCAGGAATCCAAAGGTAAAGGGGATTCGGGAAAAGTGAACAAAGAGAAGTCTGAAGAGCTAAATGTGCTTGAGGATAAGCTGCAGGAGATTTTTGGCTGGGGAGTTCAGGTTAAGCAAGGGAAAGGCGGAAGCGGGAAAATTGTAATTTCGTATCGTACACAAGGCGAATTAGAGGAGTTAATGGAGAGAATGAATCGCTTTGCCGAATAATTTTTAGCAATACTCTTCGTTTTTCTTCAAGACAAGTTTTTTACTTTGCAATATCAGAATAGTAATATAGCAAGCAGTAGAGGCAAAGGGCATCAGTTTTTGATTGCCCTGCTTTTATTTTTGTTTGTAGCAACAGGGAGTTTTGCTAATCGGATAAATCTCGATTCGCTTTCAACCCGTCAGGTTTGGCTTGCTGCGCAGCTATTACCAGGCTCGGGTCAGATTATCAACAAGCAGTACTGGAAAGCACCCTTTTTTTATGCAGGAATGGGATCAATGCTTTATTTAGGTCTGCAAGCCAACGATAAATACCATAAAACTCGAAACCAGTACGACCCTCTTTTCTATGGAGCAAATGAAAAACCAAGGTTTGAAGAGAAGTGGACAAACTACAGAATGCAGCGTAACTTTTTTTATGCCAATGCTGCACTCTTCTATGTGGCCAGCGTTGCCGATGCGCTAATAGTTAACTCAAGGGGCGATCATTCGCCCACTACTGCAACAGTACTCTCCACAATAGTGCCAGGACTAGGGCAGGTATATAATCAGAAGTTATGGAAGGTTCCTATTGTAATGGGAGGTATTGCAACACTTTGCTATGTAGTAGATTTTAACCAGAGAGGCTATAAAAAGTTTGGTAATGCGTATAAACAGTTTCCTAATGATGAGTATGGTGGGAAGAGGGATAAAAATGAACTGCTTTTTCTTCGCGATGGTTACAGAAGGAATCGAGATTTCTCTATTATGATTCTGGCAGGATTTTACATATTAAATATTATAGACGCTAACGTTGATGCCCATTTTTTTGATTGGGACATTAGCGATAACTTGGCGCTAAAGGTTGAACCAATGTTCGATGGCAATGCATTTTCGTTCAGTTCCAATTCAACCTTTCAGCCAACCGTTGGTTTAAGATTACAGTGTAACTTAAAGTAGATTGAAACTATGAAGAAAACATTACGATTGTTGCCCTTTTTTGTACTAATGGCTAATGGTGTTTATGCCAGCAGTCCCAACGATACAGTTCCTGTTCTTCGTGACTCAATCCTTGAGGGAATGGAGATTATTTCTAGCTATGGTAACAATCTTGATAGCCTGCTTAGCCTTTGGTATGTTCAGAATGGAGTTGATACATCCAATATGCTCACATTGGTTGAGCCCGATTTTGTAGAGATTCATACGAAAATACCTGATTCGGTTTACATGCAGCGACTTGCAGCAATTCATTCAATTATCGATTTGCCCTACAATAGCATAGTCCGAAATTTTATTAGCGTTTATACCGAGAGACAGCGCGAAAAGGTTGAGATTATGCTAGGTGTAGCCGACTATTACCTCCCTATTTTCGAGGAGATTCTAGACTATTATCAACTCCCTGTTGAGTTGCGTATGCTACCAGTAATTGAGTCTGCCTTAAATCCGCGAGCAGTTTCTCGTGCAGGTGCAACAGGCCTCTGGCAATTTATGTACGGTACAGGTCGTATGTATAATCTTACCATTAACTCTTATATCGATGAGAGGTGCGACCCAATTGCATCGAGCCATGCTGCAGCTCGTTTTCTTAGGGACCTTTATAAGATTTATGGCGATTGGACCCTAGTAATTGCAGCCTATAACTGCGGCCCAGGCAATGTAAATAAGGCCATTCGACGGTCGGGTGGAAAACGCAACTATTGGGATATTTACTACTATTTGCCACGCGAGACTAGAGGGTATGTTCCCGCATTTATAGCAGCTACCTATGCTTTCGAGTATCGTAATGAGCACAATATTAAGCCAGTATCCATGAGTCTTCCTGCAACAGTGGATACGCTGATGATTTCAGGAATGTTACACTTTAATCAGATTCATGAGGTGCTCGGCGTTCCTATTAAGGTTCTTCGCGACCTAAATCCCCACTATAAGCAAAATGTTATTCCGGCCCAAAAAAAACTTATGTCGTTGCGGCTACCCTTGGAGCAGGTTGGCCCGTTTATCGATAGGCAACAGGAGATTTTTGCATATAAAGATTCAATATATTTTAATCCAGATAATGTTATAAGCCCAAGCGGATATACAGCATCCTATAAGCATGAGGTGCCATCGGGTAGCCAAAAAGTGGTTTACGTTGTTAAAGAGGGTGATGTGCTGGGTACTATTGCCGAAAGGCATGGCGTAAGGGTATCGCAATTACGGAGCTGGAATAATATAAGAGGGAACTTAATTAGGGTTGGACAAAGATTAACAATTTATGTGAGAGCAAACGTAGCAAGTAATGCTGGGTATAGCAATGCAGCTACCCCTCAAGGAGGTGATTCTAATTTTGTTTATTACAAGGTTCGGAGTGGCGATACGCTATGGGACATTGCAAAACAATACCCAGGGATTAGCTCAACCGACATAAAAAGAATTAATAATTTGAATACAGACAAGCTTATCCCAGGTCAGGTTTTAAAAATCAAGCCTAAGTCATCGTAGTAAATACGCAACTATTTTAGCATAATTGGTAAGGTTTTTTCTTACCTTTTTTGCTTTAGATGTGATTGGTTGTTGAAAATTTTTAACTTTAGGTCTGTGGTTTTTATGCACCAATGCTTATCTGTTTATGGTAAAGCCTTTTAGAGTATTTGTTTACTTTGCCCTTACTATTGCGGTATTGGCTTTAATTAGTTTTTTTGTTCCTTCTGAGGGTATACAAATATATTCCTATACCATTAAGTACCCTTCGGTTAAATCGCTTTTTAATCTTGATTCAGCGAAGCACCCATCACATTTTTCATTAAATCCCGAGATTGTTGAACTTGAGTTGATGCTCGATAGTATTACCGGAACAGTATCTCAGTTAGATACCCTGCATCAGCAATTAGATAGCTTAAGTATAGTGCAAACAGATTCACTTGGTTTAGATACTATTGTAACTGAAGATATTCGTCCTGCAAAGATTACAGTTGACATACTTAGGCGTAGATTGGTGCAGATTGAGATGCCCGACTCCAATCTTACCGCCCTCCAATCTTTTTTTAGGGTATTAAGCAACGGTGAGGTTTCGCGGAAACAGGTACGTGTTATGCACTATGGCGATTCACAGATTGAAGGCGATAGGATTACCTCATTTCTTCGTGCACGATTACAATCGCGATTTGGAGGTGGTGGAGTTGGTCTGCTCAATGCGGTTCCTCATAGCTATCAACCCGGGGCTGTTTACCAGAGTACCTCGAGCAATTGGCAATACACCTCAATAGCCGAATTAGGCAGAGGAGGTGTGGGGCATAGATTTGGGCTAATGGGCGGATATTCTGTATTCAAGAATAATCGTAGAGCCAGTAAGGGTGGGTTTGCTGAAGCATGGATTGATTTTGATAAGCGTGGTCCCCAATATTCTTTGGCTCGAAATTATTCTAATTGTAAGGTTATATATGGTCATACGGTTGAACCGGTAATGCTCTCAATCAGCTATTCGGGGGCTACACAGGATGCAGAGTTCTTATCACCTTCCAGTACCATTGAGGCAATTCAATGGAGCATACCAAAATCCGTAAAAAGGATTCGATTAAATTTTAAAGGCGACGAGAGTCCTTTAGTTTATGCCGTTTCGCTTGAAACGCCTAAGGGAATTGTTGTTGATAATATTGCTATAAGGGGTAGTTCTGGGGTCGATTTTACACGTTCCGATAACGCATCGTTAAAAAGTATAATGGGTTTGGTAAGGCCAAGGTTAATAATTCTTCAGTTTGGGGTTAATATCGTTCCCCATATTGTCAATAGCTATGCCTACTACGAGAACCAGATTTACCAGCAGATTACCGCATTAAAGAAGGTTAATCCGGATGTATCAGTTATCCTTATCGGGGTATCGGATATGTCGCGAAAGGTTAATGGACAATTTGAATCTTATCCAAATATCGAAATGATTAGGGATGCGCAACGCAGTGCAGCACTTAGGGCTGGGGCAGCTTTCTGGGATTGCTACAGGGCAATGGGAGGCAAAAACTCTATGCCCGCTTGGGCCTATGCTTCGCCTTCTTTGGCTTCAAAAGATTTTGTGCACTTTACCCTACGGGGTGCAAATATTATTGCAGAGATGTTCTACTCGTCGCTTATGGAATTGTACGATGAGTATGCAGAGATGCAACTAGAAAATTAGTGGTAAAGATGAGTTTGCTAAAATGGAAATATGGGGTTAGTAAAAGAGCAAAACTATTTGCAATTGTATTTGCAGTTGCTTTCTTGGTTTTGTTGATTATTTTGCCCCTTTCTTTTTACAAAAAGCGTGAATTAACAAAAGAGTATATGCCACTTTCATTCATTAATTTTTCAGATAATAAACTTATTGGTTCGCCCAGTGGCAAAACTGTTGAAACAATAGGTCAATTGCTTACAAAGGCAAAGGATAATGGTGAACTATTACAAATTCTTCATATTGGCGATTCGCATATTCAGGCTGATTTTTTTACTGCCGAAACTCGTCGTTTGCTTTCGCAATGGATGAACACGCAAAACACTTCGCGCGGTTTTACTTTCCCCTATAGCATGGTAAAAAGCAATAATCCCGACGATTACGATGTGGTATGGGAAGGAGAGTGGACTCGAAACATGTGGAATTCTATTGAATCCCCATTATTGGGGTTGGCAGGAGTATCAGCATCAACTGTTGATAGCCTAAGTCGCTTTGGGTTGCGCTTAAAGCAATCGGCTATTAGCTTTAGTCCATTCAATTTGGTGCGGGTAAACTACCATGGTAATGGCTTTGAGCCGATTCTATTGGAGGCAACCAATGCAGAGGTGCTGAGTAGGGATGAGGGGCATGTCATATATAGGCTTGATTCAGAATCGAGTAACGTAAATTTTGGGTTAGAGAAAGTGGGTCAAGATAGCGGGGTATTCACCCTTTTTGGTATTGAATTGTTAAACTCCGATGCTATATTGCAGTACCATGCTGCGGGTGTTAATGGTGCTACTGTTGGAACATTTCTGGGGTCGAGTAATTTTATTCAACAGGCAACGGACCTTAATCCAAATGTTGTAATCGTTTCACTTGGCACAAACGATGCGTATTCGCCCTCGTATAGTAGCGTTAGGTTTAGCCAAGATTATTCTGAGTTAATCGCCAGAATAAGCAATGCTTTGCCTATGGCTTCCATTGTAGTTACAACACCTGGCGACCACCTAATCGATAGGCAGCGAATCAACCCCAATATCGCTAAAATTAATAAGGATATTTATAGGGTTGCCCATGGCACAGGATGCGCAATTTGGGATTTTTATAGGGTAATGGGCGGAAATGGGAGCGTTAATCTTTGGGCACAACAAGGGTTTTGCGAGTCGGATAAACTCCATTTAAACCGAAAAGGATATAGGTTGCAGGGTTCACTACTCTTTGAGGCAATGATTGGGGCAACCAACAATTATAGGGAGATAGAGAGTCTAAACCAATAGTAGGTAAATGGGAGATACAATTTGGGGAACTATCGGTAAATTCTTCGTGTACAGCGAGGCTGAACCCTTAATATTTACTGAGGGTTCATTCTGGCTTTTCTTTGCTGTGCTATTATTGGGTTACTCTTTGGTGTATCGAACCCGTTTCCTTCGTAGTTCTTACCTGTTGTTGTTTAGCCTTTTCTTTTACTATAAATCCAGCGGATACTTTTTTGTTTTACTCATCTTCTCAACGTTATGCGATTACGTCTTGGGTTTACTTATCAGCAAATCGACCATAAATTGGAGGCGTAAGCTATATGTTGGGATAAGCGTTTTTATCAACCTTTCGGTGTTGTCATTCTTTAAGTACAGCTACTTTTTTGCCGATACGGCTAACGCTCTTTTTGATAGTAATTTTCAGCCCTTCAATTTTCTTGCACATTGGGCAAACGTTATAGCGGGGCAAAATTTTGATGTTACCTCAATAGTTTTGCCTGTGGGTATTTCGTTTTTCACCTTTCAAACCATCAGCTATACGGTAGATGTATACCGAAGAAAGGTTGACCCCGTGGCTAATATTGTTGATTTTGGGTTTTATGTTTCATTTTTTCCGCAGCTTGTTGCTGGACCAATTGTTAGAGCCGCCGAATTTATTCCGCAGCTGTATCGTAAGTATCATCTTACAAAAAGGGAGTTTGGGCAAGCGGTATTTCTCATCATTAGCGGGATGGTAAAGAAGGTTATAATATCCGATTACATCTCAATTAATTTTGTGGATAGGGTGTTTCAGAGCCCTCTTAGCTATTCGGGACTTGAAAATTTACTGGCTACCTATGGCTACTCCGTACAGATATACTGCGATTTTTCAGGATATACCGATATGGCAATCGGTCTTGCGCTGCTGCTTGGTTTCAGGCTGCCCATTAACTTTAATTCGCCATACAAGGCAGTGAATATTACCGATTTTTGGCGACGCTGGCATATCTCGCTTTCAACGTGGCTGCGCGATTATCTTTACATTCCCTTGGGTGGAAGTAAAAAGGGTACTACACGTACCTATTTCAACCTAATGATTACCATGCTTTTGGGAGGATTGTGGCACGGTGCTAATATTCGGTTTGTGATATGGGGAGGTATTCATGGTATCTCGCTTGCGATGCATAGGGTTTGGGTTAAGGTTTTTCCCAAAAAGCGCAAAAGAGCACCCCTGTGGAAGAGGGCTTTGGGTGCAGTTTTTACCTTTCACCTAGTTTGTTTCTCATGGATTTTCTTTAGGGCCGATAGCATGGATGTTGCCACCAGTATGCTTAATCAGATTGGGACTAGGTTTGGGTGGCAGTCGTTTATTCAAGTCCTAAGTTCGTACTCATCCGTTCTTTTATTAATGGCTTTTGCTTTGGCGGTGCACTGGTTACCCGTAAAATGGAAAGAGTACTATCGGGGTAAATTTATTGATACCCCTCTGGTTGTTAAGATATTATTGGCAATACTATTAGCCATACTTATCTTTCAGTTCAAAGCAGCGGGAATACAGCCTTTTATCTACTTTAGATTTTAGGAGTATGCTTCACTTGGCTTGCAATGGGCTACTCAGTTTTTTTTCAACATGCAATTTTGTACCTTTCAACTTTTAAAATTAACACATACAAATACAATGAAGATATCATCCAATTTTGATAGCGGTAACATCGAGATTATTAATGCGGAAAAGCATGATAATATCCGCTTAAAGATTAGAACCGATTACTACTCCGATACACTTCAGTGGTTCTATTTTCGCCTGCATGGGGCAGAGGGTTTTCCCTGCACAATGCATATTGAGAATGCTGGAGAAGTTAGCTACCCCGAGGGGTGGCCTGGTTATAAGGTTTACGCCTCGTACGATAGGTTAACATGGTTCTGTGTGCCCACATCGTATAACGATGGGGTACTTACCTTTGAGCATACGCCAATTGAGAATTCCATGTTTTTTGCCTACTCTCCTCCCTACACCTATGACCAGCACCTGGATATGGTAAGTGCAGCCCAGCTTTCGCCTCTTTGTGTTGTTCAGTTTTTGGGCGAAACGGTTGAGGGGCGCGATATTGATTTGTTGGTTGTTGGTGAACCCAGCGAAAACAAGCGTAAGATATGGATGATTGCACGTCAGCATCCAGGCGAGCCTCAAGCAGAGTGGTTTACACAAGGGGTGGTTGAACGTTTGCTCGATGAGAACGACCCCGTTTCCCGGACATTACTCTCCAAGGCTGTTTTTTATATTGTTCCAAACATGAATATTGATGGTAGCATATCAGGCAACCTTAGGGTAAATGCATCGGGAAGAAACCTAAACCGCGAATGGAAAAATCCTGATGAATCATTAAGTCCCGAGGTGTATTTTGTTCGTAACAAGATGGAGGAAACGGGAGTTGATATGTTTTTCGATATTCATGCGGATGAGGGCTTACCCTATGCCTTTGCTTCGGGTATTGAGGGGATACCCTCATATGACGATAGGCTAAAGTGGCTACAGGAGAATTTTACAGCAAAATGGGCGGAATACACACCCGATTTTCAGACTGAACATGGTTATCCCCCTAATGAGCCAGGGAAAGCGAACCTTAATATAGGTTCAAAGTTTGTTGGCGAGTACTTTAAGTGCATGTCGTTAACCATTGAAATGCCCTTTAAGGATAATGCGAATTTACCCGACAAGCATTTTGGATGGTCGTTGGTTCGTTCGTTAAAATTGGGGGAAAGCATATTAAACCCAATAAGTTTTGTGATTGATAGACTTAGGTAATACTAATATCAATGAAAAAAATATCCGCAGTATTGCTAACCCTAACCATGGGTTTAATGCTAATGAATGGTTGCAAAACAAGCAGCAGAATTGTTGCATGGCAAATGCCCGACGATGAGTATGCATTTATTGAGTACTATCAAACCAATGAGGGTAAAGCGCTACAGGGAGAACCGTTTCCCGGTCGCCGGATTGATGGTCCTACCTATGCTTTTAGCCCAGAAATGGGAGAGGTCTCATCGTTTACCGGCATCACTCCTAATATGGATTCGCTTAGGGTTTTGTTAGGTAAGGGTTTAATTTTAAGAGGAACGGAAGGTGGTGGAATGCATAGTAGACTATTACCCTATAATAACCTGCCATTTGCTGAGGGCATGCTTGAGGTGAGAAGTATTTGTAGTGATGGGGTTAGGGTACAATGGGATGGACAGCCAATTTTACTTAAGGTAGGTGAGCCATGGATAAACACATCGAGTGAGACAGACACAATTCCTTCGCCCAATGGGGTGGTAATTATTGAGAATACAACAACTTACACAATTGTTTTTCACGGATTTTTGAAAAAGGAAAAACTTTTATACAACTAGTAGAGTTTTTTTATTAACATTGTTATGCCCTTGTTAACGTTTATTGGGGAAAGTCTGAATTCAATTCATTTGAAAAGAGTATCAACATCTAAATTTAAAAAAGTGAGAAACAAAACATTTTTTTTGATTCCGTTACTATTAATAGGATTAATCTTTGTTTTTGCAAATAGCTGCAAAAAGGATGACGATAATGCGGGTATCCTTGCATTATCAACAAAAGATGTTACAGGTATTACCCAAACAGCTGCAATAAGTGGTGGGGCTATCACCTCTGATGGAGGAGCAACGGTAACTGCTCGGGGTGTGTGCTGGAGTACTGACCCTGTCCCTACAATATCAGATAACAAAACAGCAGATGGTACAGGTGAGGGTAGTTTTGTAAGTAACATAAGTGAGTTAAGTCCAGAAACTACATACTATGTGCGTGCTTATGCCACTAATAGTATTGGAACTGGCTATGGGAGTGTTATTTCTTTTACTACTCAAGATAATTCACCTCCTAAATTGTTAACAACAGCTGTTTCAAATATTACAAACACTACCGCGGCGAGTGGAGGGAATATCATCTTTGATGGTGGAGCAACGGTAACTGCTCGAGGTGTGTGCTGGAGTACTGACCCTGTCCCTACAATATCAGATAACAAAACAACAGACGGTGCAGGTGAGGGTGAGTTTTCAAGTAGTTTAAGTGGCTTAAGTCCAGAGACCACATACTACGTGCGTGCTTATGCTACTAATAGTATTGGAACTGGCTATGGTATTGCTGTAACTTTCCGGACACCTACCGGAATTTTTACGGACTCCCGTGACGACAATGTTTATCAGTTCGTAAACATAGGCAATCAGTTTTGGATGGTAGAAAACTTAAAATATCTACCAAACGTGGATAGTTCCAGTACGGGTTCAGAAACTACACCCCATTATTATGTTAATGGATACAATGGTACCATAGTAACTGAAGCTAAAGCCACAGCAAATTATAAAACTTATGGGGTACTATACAACTGGGCAGCAGCTATGTCTGGCGCTACAAGTAGTGAAACAAATCCTAGCGGGGTTCAAGGGGTTTGCCCTACAGGCTGGCATATACCAAGCGATGCAGAGTGGACAGAATTAACCGATTTCCTGGGTGGAGAAGAGGTAGCGGGAGGCAAACTAAAAGAAACAGGAACAACACACTGGTATAGGCCCAATACAGGAGCGACCAACGAAACAGGTTTCACAGCCCTTCCGGGTGGCTTTCGTGATTACTGGGGATTGTCTGGCATTGGGTTCGTCGGTCGTTGGTGGAGTGCTACAGAGGAGGATGCCAGCAATGTTAGGTATCGGTACGCGTTTCACGAGGGTAGCAATTTT
>JAQUJY010000064.1 GCA_028680705.1 Bacteroidales bacterium | reverse complement strand
TAATTATATGATCACCAAAAATCCTGTAGGAATGGTATGACATTTTACCCGGCCAACAGTGATTTTAAAACAAAAAAACAAGAAAGACAACCTACATATACTGTTTTTCGTTAACTTTGCTATAAGTTGGATTAGTTGAATACAGCAAAACATTATTGTTGTTTCAATTTTTTGTGTTATAATTGAGTACTGATTGAGGAATGAAATATGATTAGCATGGAAAAGATAGTAATTGAGCCAACAACTGAAACACCTAAAGTAATACTAGATAAGGGAAACAACATATTTGAATTTTCTGGCTATTCGCTTCCTGAGGATGTGGTAACTTTTTTCTCCCCAATAATAGAATGGTTCGATGAGTACGCCCAAAAACCAAACAGGGAAACAAAAGTCACCTTTAACTTTCTGTACTACAATACATCATCATCTAAAATGATTCTTCTACTGCTTGAAAAATGTAGAGAAATCCATAGAAATGGTAACGACATTGAAGTACACTGGCACTACATGGAAGATGACGAAGATATGATAGAAGCAGGTGAGGATTACTCTGAAAACATAAAAGTTCCCTTTAAATTCATTGCCCACAGTCGTTAACTTATATACATTAAATAGTCTCAACGTAAATGGCACTTCACAAATTCCGCTTAGCAGCGCAAAAAACCTTTGGCCGATTCCCCAAAACAGAGGAACTCGAAGCAAAAGACAATGCTCTTAGAAAAGAGTATGATGATTTTTTAACCTTTGGTGAATCAAAAGACTACACACATTATTTAGAGCTAAAGAATTATGTAGACTCAGGTGAGCCTAAGCGTGTGAAGAAGGAGTTAGAATTATTAAAGTACCCAGGGTCGCAGGAACAGTTCAAGGAACTTGAGCTAAAAAGATTAAGCAAGGATAAAGCACTTAAAAACTATCTGAAGGTTAAGGATTCCGCTGATCTTAGTTTCACTAATGATGTTGAACTTTCAGGCAAGCCTGTCCGTCACAAAGAATTAAAGCAGTTTGTTGAATCGCCCGATTATCTGGTTCAGCGCAAATCCCATAAAAAGAATGATTCTGAGGAATATAAGAAGGAACTAATCTACAAGCAGCTTAAAAAGAACCCCGATCTAAAACGGTATTTTAAGCTTATCAACAGCACTCCATTTAAAGATTATTCCAATTTAAAAGGATCAGATAAAGTCACCTCATTTAATGAGCTAAAAGAGTTCATTCACTCCCAAGAGTTTGTAAATAGAAAAACTTACCTTCTTTCCAAGAGAAAGTTTGAGCAATCTAAAGAATACAAAAAAGTACAAGAGTACGAGGAATTAAAAAAATCAGAGAGAATTGTTTGGTACAAATCGTTGAAAGGCTCTACCAAATTTGATGAAATAAAACGATGGGAATTAATTTTTGCCGATAACTTTGAAGAAAAAAGTCTTGACAAAAATAAATGGATTACCCGTTACTACTGGGGCGAAGCATTACTAAATAAAAGTTACTCGCTTGCTGCCGATAATCATTACTATACCGATGGAAAGAACATTGAATTAAACAACGGTATTCTTAAAATAATAACCAAAAAGGAGGAGGTAGAAGGCCTAGCTTGGGACTTAAAATTGGGATTTATCCCTAAAAAGTTCGAATACACCTCTGGACTAATAAGTACAGGACAATCCTTTAGACAAAAACATGGCCGATTTGAGGCCAAGGTTAGATTTACGGATACCCCAGGCGTTTACCATGCCTTTTGGCTTGTGGGCGATAAAATGCTCCCACATATCGATATATTTAGGAAGAACTCTAAAAACACATTTACTCAAGGCTCTATGTATACGCCAAAAGATGGCGGTTCAAAGCCTCTCATACTAAAAACAAAACTCGGAGGATTTAACTTTTCTTCTAACTTCTTTATCCTAAGCATCGATTGGGATGCCAAAAGCATTGTTTGGAAAATAAATGGTGTTCCCTATATGGAAACCACTCAAAATCTACCTAGCATGCCAGCCTATTTGGTGTTCTCATCTGGTGTGGTTAATGGGGTAACGCCTACCACACTTCCTGCTAGTCTTGAAATTGATTGGGTTAAATGCTGGAAAGAGAATTCTACTAAAGAGTAAATAAGGTAAGTCTACTCCTTTTAGCCATACTCACTACTTGCTTATCTACTTTAGGTAGGCTGAAGTGTTATATAAGACCTTGTAGTCGGGGTTATACGTATAGGTATTGTCAAAAGCCCATTCCCATTTAGCAATAAACGTTAATTCGTTTAAATCTGCAAAAACCCGAGGCGAGGTATGGGATAGAAAATTTTCATCATCATAAAACTCTGCTTCAGTATCGCTTATAATAAGGCTACGTCCTTTAGGTAAACCATTTACGTGCCCCTGATGAATTATTTGCGGCAACTGCAGCCTCTCTATATCGTTTATACGATTTTTTCTAACCAAGTAGTCTTCTATAAGCAGATGTAATTGGCTAAGAATATTAATTGATACAATAAATTCATAATTGGAGCATACGCTGCTCACCGCCTGCTCACCCATCTGCAAGAGTATATTAAAGTCGAGGAGTTTTCGTTCACCTTTAGCATTGTCCCATGCCCACTTAACTGCGCCTCCCGTAATATCCATATCAACTAACTTAATATTAGAATGTTTGCTGTACTTATGGATTATTTGTTTAGGATGCGCTATATCGACAAGACAAACGTCAATGTTTGAACCAAGTATTTCGTTCAGAGGGATATCGAGTAACCATCCACTGCCCAAAAATACAACAGATTTTGGCTCTCGCTTCTTTACTTCAGAAAGTATGAGTTCTTTAGATTTTAGTAGGTGCTTCCCCCAATCATTGTTCCTGTCGAGAAATCTACGTATAATCCCCATCTGATTTGATAGATATCCCATCCTATAAAGCATCCACCACTGGGGAAAAAGCATCATTTGCTTTGAATTTTTAATCCATCTTAAGCACCGCAAGAAACGCTTCCTGAGGAACCTCAACATTACCAACCTGGCGCATACGTTTTTTACCTTTTTTCTGCTTCTCGAGAAGTTTACGTTTACGCGATATGTCGCCACCGTAACACTTTGCCGTAACATCCTTACGAACTGCTTTAACGGTCTCGCGGGCAATAACCTTGGTGCCAATTGCAGCCTGAACTGCAATATCGAACTGCTGACGCGGGATAAGTTCCTTAAGTTTCTCGCACATTCTTCGCCCAAATGAGTATGCATAATCGTGGTGAATTAGGGTTGATAGCGCATCAACCATCTCACCATTTAGCAGTATATCAAGTCGAACAAGGGTTGCCGCTTGGTAGCCCTCCATGTGGTAATCGAATGAAGCATACCCACGAGAAATCGATTTAAGCTTATCATAAAAATCGAATACAATTTCCGATAAGGGCATGATAAAGGTTAATTCAATCCTATTGGTTGTCAAAAAAATTTGATTTTTTAACTCCCCTCTTTTTTCGATGCAAAGCGTCATAACCACACCTAGCGATTCGCTATTGGTAATAATTTGGGCTTTGATTGTGGGCTCTTCGATATAGTCGATAAGGTTTGGTGAAGGTAACCCACTGGGATTATGTATTTCAATTAGTTCCCTCTTGGTTGTATGAACCTTGTAGGATACGTTAGGTACAGTAGTGATAACATCCATATCAAATTCGCGATACAATCGTTCCTGCACAATCTCCATATGCAGTAGTCCTAAAAAACCGCATCTGAAGCCAAATCCTAAAGCTAGAGAACTTTCAGGCTCATAGGTAAGTGAGGCATCGTTAAGTATAAGTTTTTCGAGGGATGCACGCAAGTCCTCATAATCGTCTGCTTCAACGGGATAAAGACCTGCAAATACCATTGGTTTTACGTTCTCAAACCCTTCGATACGATTTGCACAAGGCCTTTCAACATGAGTAATAGTATCACCAACTTTTACCTCTGCCGAGTTTTTAATACCCGATATAATATATCCAACATCTCCAGCGGTTACGAAATCACGAGGCGACATTTTAAGTTTAAGTACACCAACCTCATCGGCTTGGTACTCATGCTTTGTATTTATAAACTTAACCTTATCGCCCTTTTTAAGGGTGCCGTTAAAAATTTTATAGTACGCAATAATTCCCCTAAAAGAGTTATACACCGAATCGAAGATAAGAGCCTGCAAAGGTTCACTGGCATCGCCTTTTGGGCCAGGAATCCTTTTAATAATCGCATCAAGAATATCCTGAACGCCAATACCCGTTTTACCGCTTGCCGAAATAATTTCATCTCGCCTACAACCTAACAGCTCGATAATCTGATCTTGAGTGTCCTCAATCATCGCAGCGTCCATATCAATCTTATTCACAATTGGAATAATCTCTAAATCGTGGTCTATGGCTAGGTAGAGATTAGATATTGTTTGAGCTTGAATACCTTGAGTGGCATCAACTATCAGCAAAGCTCCTTCGCATGCAGCAATGGCGCGCGAAACCTCGTATGAAAAATCGACGTGCCCTGGGGTGTCAATCAGATTAAGCACATATTTCTGCCCTTCCTGCACATAGTCCATCTGTATGGCATGGCTCTTAATAGTAATCCCCTTCTCCCGTTCTAAGTCCATACTATCGAGCACCTGCTCTTGCTTATCTTTACCAATAACGGTATCTGTAAGTTCTAGCAACCTATCGGCAAGGGTACTTTTACCATGATCAATATGGGCAATAATGCAGAAGTTGCGTGTGTTATTCATGTTTAGAGTCTATTTTTAGGATTGCAAAGATATTGAAAATTTAGCAAAAGTATAATGCATAAAAGCACAATGCAATATGCTAAAAAAAGGGGCACAAGCCCCTTTAAGTTTTATTGGTAAGGACTTATAGCGTTCGTTTAACCTCAATCTCTTGGAACGATTCTATGAGATCGCCTACCTTAATATCATTGAAGTTATTGATATTTAAACCGCACTCGAATCCGTTTGCCACCTCTCTGGCATCATCCTTAAATCGTTTCAGTGAACCAAGATCACCAGTGTAGATCACAATTCCGTCGCGAATTAGCCTGCATTTTGCATTTCGAACTATTTTGCCCTCACGCACAATACATCCAGCAACGGTTCCCACCTTAGTAATCCTAAACGTTTCAAGCACTTCGGCTGTACCAAGTAGTTCCTCCTTAATCTCAGGCGAAAGCATACCCTCCATGGCAGCTTTAACCTCATTAATGGCATCGTAAATAATTGAGTACTTTCTTATATCAATTTCCTCCTTTTCGGCTAGCCTGCGCGCACCAATTGATGGACGAACCTGGAAACCGATTACAACTGCATTTGAAGCTGCAGCCAGCAAGATATCGGATTCGGAGATTTGACCAACAGCCTTATGGATAACGTTTACCTGTATTTGCTCGGTTGACAGTTTAATCAGGGAGTCTGAAAGAGCCTCAATAGATCCGTCAACATCACCCTTTAGAACAATATTAAGCTCCTGGAAGTTACCGATGGCTATACGACGACCAATCTCATCGAGGGTAATGTGCTTTTGAGTACGCAGACCCTGCATGCGCTGAAGCTGTTCACGTCTGTTGGAAATATCTTTTGCTTCCTTTTCTGTCTCCATTATATTGAAATAATCGCCAGCCAAAGGTGCTCCATTTAATCCAATTAACTGAACAGGAGTTGAGGGGCCTGCAGTTGATATACGCTTGCCACGTTCATTAAACATGGCTTTTACGTTACCAAAATAAGTCCCTGCAATCATAATATCAGTTTGATTAAGGGTTCCTGCTTGAACAAGAACAGTAGCGCTATATCCACGGCCTTTATCTAACGATGATTCAATGATAGTTCCTGAAGCTCTCTTTTTAGGATTTGCTTTCAACTCTAATAGTTCGGCCTCAAGTAAAACTTTTTCGAGCAGTTTGTCAACATTCAAACCACTTTTTGCTGATACATCTTGACTTTGATACTTACCCCCCCAATCTTCAACAAGATAGTTCATATTTGCAAGAGCCTCCTTAATCTTTTCGGGATCAGCATTAGGCTTATCAATTTTATTTATGGCAAAAACAATAGGCACTCCTGCAGCACTCGCGTGGTTAATCGCCTCAACTGTTTGAGGCATCACATTATCGTCAGCTGCTACAACAATTATGGCAACATCAGTAATGCGCGCGCCCCTTGCACGCATGGCGGTAAAAGCCTCATGACCAGGAGTGTCGAGAAACGTCATCTGTTTATCGCCCTCTAACTTAACAGAATAAGCACCTATGTGCTGGGTAATTCCACCCGCCTCGCCTGCAATTACGTTGGCATTGCGGATCATATCTAGTAACGAAGTCTTACCATGGTCAACGTGTCCCATTACGGTTACAATAGGCGCACGAGGTTCTAAATCCTCTGGTTTATCGGGTTCTTCTAGAAGGGTATCCTGGAGATCTGCACTAACAAACTCAACCTTAAAGTCGAACTCGTCGGCAACAAGAGCCATAGTTTCAGCATCAAGCCTTTGGTTAATTGAAACCATAAGGCCAAGGTTCATGCACACATCAATAACATCAGTAACAGGTAAATCCATCATGCTAGCAAGTTCATTCACTGAAACAAACTCTGTAACCTTAATGGTTTGCATATCCTGAAGTTCCTGCTGAACCTCCTGCTGCTGTCGAGCGCTGGCCATATCGCGTTTCTCGCGGCGATACTTTGCACCTTTGGATCTACCTCCCTTACTTGTAAGACGAGCGAGGGTTTCCTTAATCTGCTTTTGAACATCCTCTTCACTAACCTCTTGTCTTAACTGCTTTTTCCTTGGCTTTCTCTTTGTTGGTGCCCCTGAATGCTTAGCTGGTTGAGTTCCCGTTCTTGATTTGTCGCCTGTAACAAGAACCTTTTTGTTATCTTTTACTATTCTTTTACGCCTTTTTTTCTTAGCTTTATTCTCTTCGCTTGCAGCTGTTGTTCTCTTTTTAGGTTCAATCGTTTTCAGATCTATCTTTCCTACAACTGTTGGACCTGACAACGGTTCAACTTTACGACGATAAAGTTCCTTTTCAACTTTTGGAGTTTGCTTAGGCGTTTGTTCCTTCTCTGCTGGTTCAACTTTTTTCTCAATCTTTGGGCTATCTGTCTTTTTCTCCTTCTTAACAATGTCTTTCGGAGGGGGCGCAGTCTTTTCTTTTACCACCTTGTCCGATTTTTTTACTATTTTTTTCTTGCTTTGCTCAAGATCAACCTTGCCAACAACTTTTGGTTTTGATAGTTTTTGAGTTTCGGTTTCAATATGTTCAATCTTTGGTTTTGACTCTACCTCCTTGACAACCTTCTCCTTTTTCTCTTTTATTTTATCAGGTTCCTTTTCCTCGGGCTTATCCTGTTTTTCAACTTTCTTCTGTTCAAGATCTATTTTTCCCTTTACGGTAAGGTTGATCTTTGGCTTTTCTGGCTGAAAAATCTCTTTCTCTGGAGTAACATTTTTAACAATCACTACCTCTTCGGCAGTATCAACCTCATCCTCCTCAGCGTCTTCTGACGAAATATCTTCGATTGAAACGGACTCCTTCTTATCGCGAAGATTTATAAGGCTAACCTTTTGTGATTCCTTTTTAAGGTTGATATCACCGCCAAACTCTTTGGCCAAGATATCGTACAGGTTGGCATCTACCTTTGTGTTTGGGTTACTTTCAATCTTGTATCCCTTCTTACCAAGGAGATCGACAAGGGTTGAAATCCCAACGTTAAACTCTCTTGCCAGCTTACTTAATCTTATTGCTTTCTCGGCGTTTGTCATATTTTGTTAATCCAGTTTTGATTATTGTTGCAAAACTAAGCTAAAGCCATTACTATTCAAATTCTGACTCTAAAATTCTAATTATCTCCTTTACAGTTTCCTCTTCAAGATCAGTGCGCTTCACTAACTCTTCGTAGGGAATCTCTAATACGCTTTTTGCAGTATCACAACCTATTTTCTTTAGTACATCGATAACCCAGCGTTCAATCTCATCGGTAAATTCATCCAGGTTAACATCATCCTCCACCTCTACAGCAGTATCCGCTTCGCGGAATACGTCAATCTCGTAGCCTGTAAGCTGACCTGCCAACTTGATATTAAAACCACCCTTACCAATTGCCAGTGAAACTTCCTCGGGCTGAAGGTATACTCCTACTCTTTTGTTCTCTTCATCGATCCTGATTGATGAAATTTTTGCGGGACTTAGCGAACGTGTGATGTATAATTGTAGGTTGTTAGTAAAGTTAATTACGTCGATATTCTCATTGCGCAGCTCACGAACGATACTATGAATACGGCTTCCTTTCATTCCAACGCATGCTCCAACAGGGTCAACCCTCTCATCGTATGATTCGACGGCCACTTTGGCTCTCTCGCCAGGTATGCGGACTATCTTTTTAATGGTTATTAAACCGTCAAAAATCTCTGGCACCTCCAACTCGAATAAGCGCTCCAAAAACACAGATGATGTACGCGAAAGGATGATTATTGGGGAATTATTTCGCATCTCAACCCTAAGCACTATTGCACGTACCGTATCACCTTTTCTGAAAAAATCGGATGGGATTTGCTCATTCTTAGGCAAAAGTAATTCGTTCCCTTCATCGTCAAGTACTAGTATCTCCCTTTTCCAAACCTGGTAAACCTCTCCTGTAATTATTTCTCCAATTCTATCCTTATACTTATTGTAAATATTGTTCTTTTCAAGTTCAAGAATACGCGCTGTTAGGTTTTGCCTAATGGCAAGAATTGCTCTACGACCAAAATCGGCTAGTTTTACCTCATCAGTTAACTCTTCACCTATCTCATAATCATCCTGAATTTTCTTGGCTTCGGAAAGGGCTATTTGCCTATTAGAATCCTCAACTTCGCCCTCCTCAACTACTTCCCTGTTTCGCCAAATCTCAAAGTCACCCTTATCTATATTGATAATGATATCATAGTTGTCATCGGAGCCATACATTTTTATAATCATGCTCCTGAACACATCCTCTAGCACACTCATCATGGTTGGCCTATCAATATTCTTTAGGTCCTTAAACTCTGCGAAAGTGTCAATTAGGTTTATGTTTTCCATTTGTTTGATAATATTTTATTATGTCCTATCTAAATGAGATTATAATTTTTGCAGACTTCACCTCGTTATAGGCAAGCGTAACAGTACGTAGTACTAACTCTTTTCTTTTCTTTCCCTCGGGTTTCAATAGTTCTTCTACTTCAATGCTAAAGTCGTTATCATTAACCTCTACTAATTTTCCTTTTGTTTTTTCGCCGTCATTTGAAATAACGTTAAGTGACCTTCCCAAGTTCTTTTTGTATTGCCGTACCACTTTAAGAGGTGAGGAAAGACCTGCAGACGAAACCTCTAGTTCAAAGTCCAAATCATCCTCATCGAGGTCTTGCTCAATCTTCCTACTAACCTTTACACATCTGTCAATCGAAATTCCCTCATCACTATCAAGCAGCACTAAAATCTTGTTATTAGCAGATATTGAGACATCAACAACAAACTCTTTTTCAGAGTCAATGCACTCATTAACAATAGCTTCAACTCGCTCCTTGCTTATCATTATAACACCTTTTTATAGCAAAACAGGGGACTAAAGCCCCCTGCGACGTTTGCAATATGACGCCACAAAAGTATAATAAAAACCTTTTAAATCAAAATATTTAACTGAATTATAACAAGATGCGACCAATAGGCAATAAAAAAAATGGAGTACGCTACTTTAAATTAAGCCCTACAAAAAAGTATCCCTTCAAATAAGTTAAATACAACTAAACAAAACTAGAAATACTCAACATAAAATCTTTCGATAAGCTGACGGATGCAGCGTGTAAACGGTAAACATATAGCTAATAAAAAAGCCCTGAGGAAACTCAGGGCTTGGTAGTAGCGGGGACAGGACTCGAACCTGTGACCTTTGGGTTATGAGCCCAACGAGCTACCAACTGCTCCACCCCGCAATATATTTTTGTATGTAATAAACTGTCTTTCGTTAAATGCGGTGCAAAGTTAATGAAATATTAACAACTCCCAAAATATGTGATATTTATTTTAAGGCTTACTGCTTTACTATAAAAAATTTAACAGTCTTTAAAGTTATTACCATCCAAGCACATGCACTTAAATGGATATGCGTAGGGTCAAAATACAAAAAGGTGCTATATTTGCAGCAATTTGTATATTTATAATTATGTCGAAGCCAAAATCGAAAAAACGCTACATAAGCAAGCTCAAGAGCAAATATAGGCTAAGCGTATACAACGATCAAACCTTTGAAGAAGTTTGGGTAATGCGGCTATCACGCTTAAATCTGATAGCTACAGTAGGTGGTATTGCTATAACCCTTATTGCCATTGTAACCATACTAATTGCATTTACCCCTATTCGGGAATTTATACCAGGCTATCCCGATGGGACTACCAGAAGGCTTATTGTTCAGAATGCATTTAAAACGGATAGTCTTGAAAGAGAAATTCAGCAATGGAAAATATATCTGGGAAACCTACACACCATTCTTAGAGGTGAAAGTCCCGATAACCTAGAAAGTCTTCCTGATACTTCAGTTATATATAAGGATATTAACTTTGCTCGCTCACTTGAAGATTCTCTCCTGCGATTACAAATAGAATCGGAAGAATTGTATAATCTGTCGGTAATCAATACTTCTAACGCAAGAGAGGACAATCTAACCAAATTACACTTTTTCCCTCCAGTTAAGGGTGTAGTAACCAACTCTTTTAATGCACAACATGGTCATTTAGGCGTTGATGTAGTTGCACCTCCAAACGAGGTTATTGTAGCCATTGCCGACGGAACAGTTACCTTTTCGAGTTGGACCCTCGAAACTGGTTATGTTATCCAAATTCAGCATTCCAACAATCTACTGTCGGTTTACAAGCATAACAGTAAACTCCTTAAAAAATCAGGCGCACAAATAAAGGCAGGCGAAGCCATTGCAATTATCGGAAATTCTGGCGAGTTAACAACAGGACCACACCTCCATTTCGAACTTTGGCATAATGGAACCCCCATTAACCCTGAACAATACGTAGTTTTTTAAGCAACAAGAATCTCCTAAGTGAAAAGAAGAATAGCCATACTAGGCTCAACAGGATCAATTGGTACACAAGCATTGCAGGTTATTGAGAGTCATCCCAACCTTTTTGAGGTTGAAGTACTTACAGCTAACAATAATGCAGACCTATTAATTCAGCAAGCCATAAAGCACAAACCCAACACAGTGGTTATAGGAAATAAAGAACTGTACACACAAGTTCTTGATGCTCTTGACCATTACGACATAAAAGTTTATGCTGGAGATGAAGCAATATCGCAGGTAGTTGAAATGGAAACCATTGATATGGTATTGACTGCAATGGTTGGATATTCTGGACTTAAACCCACCATTAACGCCATAAAAGCAAAAAAACCAATTGCTTTAGCAAATAAAGAAACTCTTGTTGTTGCCGGTGAACTTATTATGAGTTTAGCGTATGAGAATAACGTACCTATTCTACCTGTAGACTCAGAACACTCAGCAATTTTTCAATGCTTAGTGGGCGAGAATAATGCCATTGAAAAAATTATACTTACGGCATCAGGGGGTCCGTTTCTAAATTACTCTTCCAAGGAACTGGACAGAGTTACTAAGGCCGATGCCCTTAACCACCCCAACTGGTGCATGGGCAATAAAGTTACCATCGACTCAGCTACCCTAATGAATAAAGGGTTTGAGGTAATTGAGGCCAAATGGTTATTTAACCTAAAACCCGAACAAATTGAGGTTATAGTTCACCCTCAATCCATTATTCACTCCTTAGTTCAATTTGAGGATGGATCAATAAAGGCTCAAATGGGCTTGCCCGATATGAAGTTGCCAATACAGTACGCATTGAGCTTCCCCAACAGAATCAAGTCTGATTTCGAGCGCTTTTCTTTTGCGAGTTATCCAAACTTTAGCTTTGAGGAGCCCGATACCAAGATATTTCCAGCACTAGATTTTGCCCGTGAAGCAATGGTAAAGGGAGGCAACATGCCATGCATACTTAATGCTGCTAACGAGATTGCGGTTGAGGCTTTTTTAAACGATAAGATTAGTTTCCTCAAAATGTCGAAGATTGTCGAAGATTGCCTGCTAAACGTAAGCTTTATTGCCAAACCAAACTACCACGATTATTTTGAAACCGATAGCGTAACCCGTGAATACGCAAAAAGATTGATTATATAACCCTCAACAAATGGCCAATTGCACTGTTGAACAACAAAAAATTTAACAATGGGAGTTTTAAATCAGATAGTACAGTTTTTGCTTAGCCTTTCAATTCTTGTGTTTTTGCATGAGTTGGGCCATTACGCATTCGCACGGTTATTCAATACAAGGGTTGAGAAGTTTTACCTATTCTTTAACCCCTGGTTCTCTCTTTTTAAGTTTAAGAAAGGTGATACTGAGTATGGCATTGGATGGCTGCCCCTAGGTGGCTACGTCAAAATTGCTGGGATGATCGACGAATCAATGGACAAAGATCAAATGCTTACACCCCCTCAACCGTACGAATATCGTTCGAAACCTGCTTGGCAACGGTTTCTTATTATTTCGGGTGGTGTACTGGTTAACTTTGTACTCGCAATTGTAATCTACTCAATAGTTCTATACACTTGGGGAGAAGAGTACCTGCCAACTGAAAATGCCAAGTATGGCGTACATTGCTCCGACCTTGCCAAAGAGATTGGCTTTAAAGATGGTGATAAAATCCTAAGAGTGGGTGGTGAGGTAGTTGAATCGTTTTTTCAGATCGCTCCAACAATTGTACTTGAAAAAGCCTACACTATAACCATTGAACGAGAAGGGAGGACTCAAGAAATTGAGGTTAGCGAAGATTATTTACCCCAGTTGCTCAAGTCAAAATATCTCTTCTTACCCAGGTCTCCCTTGGAAATTGAAAATATTCTTGAGAACTCACCAGCCGAAAAAGCAGGGTTTATGGTTGGCGATAAGCTGGCAGCCATTAATAATGAACCTGCTATTTTCTACGATGAATTCATCACCGCTGTTAAATCGAGCGCTGGAGATAGTATTCTAATTACTGTAGAGCGCAACAGAGTTAACCAAAACCTCCATGTTAAAATTTCTGAGGACGGAACTGTGGGCATTTATGCAGCAGCAGCATGGAAATTTATCGAACTAGAAAAAAATGATTATACGCTATTACAATCTATACCAGCAGGTATAAGCCGTGGCGCAAATACAATTTCAAACTACCTAAAGCAACTAAAACTAATCTTTTCGCCCAAAGCAAAAGCCTATGAATCAGTTGGTGGGTTTATCACTATTGGTAGCATTTTCCCTAAATCGTGGGACTGGCAATCGTTTTGGGAACTAACAGCATTAATCTCTATCATTTTAGCAATAATGAACATGCTACCAATTCCAGCGCTGGATGGCGGCCACATGCTGTTCCTAGTATACGAAATGATTTCAGGTCGGAAACCTAGCGATAAGTTTATGGAACACGCCCAAGTTGCTGGTATGCTTTTTATACTAGCGCTAGTCTTCTTTGCCAATGCAAACGACATTATAAAACTTTTCAGATAGGCAAAAAACTTCAAGATTAAATCATAAAAGTTATTGCTTAATACTATTTTTGCCTAAGGTTTTTAGTCTAATCAAAATCCTTTTGAGCTATTTGTAATTACAGATTAATTTGCAAATAACAGATTGTAACTATTATTGCACTAAACATGCTATCATCTGAGAGAAAATAAACTCCAAGAGTATTCATGGAATAGGCAAAAGTTTTGGTGAAATTACATTGAAAAACAAGGAGGCAAAAAATCACCTTGAGAAACAAAGCAAGGACTGGGAAAACTAATTAACAATATTTTTTTAAGATGCTGAAGAAAGGAATTGGGCACTTTGCCACTTTTATAATCATTACTTTTTTGCTGCCAAATGGTGCTTATGCTGGATACCCAAATGGTTATCCTCCAGCAAAGAATTGCAACATTCAAAAATCGCTCGATAGCCTAAAACAGCTGACCCTATTCAATCGCGACACTCTTGAAATCTCGAGGAAAAAAATTTCCTCCACTCCTAACTTAGTTTACGAAGTAAAGATTGCTGCCATCGATAGGCTTTCGCCAATTGCTTTCGATTTTAACCCTTACGTTAAACGGTATATAGATATTTACACCATTGAGCGAAGGGAACAGGTAGGTCAAATGCTTGGACTTGCAGAACTTTATTTCCCAATATTCGATGAGATGCTCGATAAGCATAACCTTCCTCTCGAACTCAAGTATCTTGCCGTTGTTGAGTCTGCTCTTAATTCTCTTGCCGTATCCCCAAGTGGGGCGGTTGGTCTATGGCAGTTTATGATAAACTCAGGTCGGATGTTCAACCTTGAGGTAAATAGTTACATCGACGAGCGAATGGACCCAATAAAATCTACCGAAGCTGCATGCCGATATCTCGATTACCTATATCGAATTTTTGGCGATTGGCACCTTGTAATGGCTGCATACAATGCGGGGCCAGGTGTGGTTCGCAACGCCATTGCCCGTGCAAACGGCGAAACAAATTTCTGGAAACTATACGAGTATTTACCCGAAGCTGCCCAAAACTACGTACCTGCATTTATTGCAGCTACATACGTTTTACAAAATGCCTCAGCACATAACATTTCTGCAATCCGCCCCATAATAAACTTTGATCAGATTAATACTATTGACATTACAGAACCTGTATCTTTTCATGAAATATCGGCGGTGACTGAAGTCCCTTGTGATATTATTCGCTTTTTAAACCCTTCATACCGGAGAGGATATGTGCCTAAACCAGAAAACTCTACTTCCATTTATCTACCCATCGACGCCATTCCTCTGTTTATTGAGAACGAACAGAGCATTTACCACAAAACACAACCCAAGGCTAATTACCACGAGAGGGTTGCCAATGCTGGAAGCAAAGCGAACAAGCAAAAGGTGTTTCACATTGTTCAACCAGGTGAGTATCTTCATAAAATTGCCATAGAGTATTACTGTACAGTTGACGATATTTTAATCTGGAACCCAATCTCAGCCAGCGAACTCTCAGCGGGCGATACGCTTGAAATTTGGGCTAATAAAAACATCCTGCAGCGTATAACTGAAAGCTCTGTAGAATAATTACCTTTATAAAGTATTGTCATCTTTAAAATAAATTAACACCTTTAAGGTTATGTAATTATGTTTAACCTAATAAAACCACTATGAAAAAGACGTTACTATTCGCTTTTGCAATAGCATTTATCCTCCTTAATCATTCGTGCGATAAGGGTACGCAAGGGCGAAAATCTATGCTCCCCAATATTACTGGTGCAGCAGGTGAGGTAGTTGTTGTAATGAACAGTTCAGTAATTAAAGATAGTATTGCCCAAACCTTAAAAACTATCCTCGAAGAGGAATTCCCCATGATACCCCAATCGGAACCCCTTTTTGAGGCTGTGTTAATACCCTCCTCGGGTTTCTCTGATATTTTTAGGAGCCATAGAAATATAGTTATTATTGAGGTTGACGATAATTTTAAGGAGGCAAAAATAACCACTAAACGAGATGTATGGGCTTCGCCACAAACTGTACTTAACATAACTGGACCAACCTACCCCGCAATCGAAAAAATGGTAGAGAAAGAAAAGGACAGACTGATTCAACTCCTTGAGCAAGCAGAGCGCGATAGGATTGTTCAAAACGCCAAAAAGTTTGAGGCTGAAGGCATTCGTAAATTTTTAGAAAAGAATTTTGGCATATCGGTATATTTCCCAAAAGGTTACAACCTTATTCTCGATACAACCAACTTTGCATGGATTACGTACGAAACACCTAGTACAAGCCAAGGAATATTTGTTTACGAATATCCATATACAGAAACCAATACCTTTACTACAGATTATTTGATAGAACAAAGAAATAGTTTTATCCATAAATTCGTTCCTGGTCCCACACAAAATAGCTACATGAGTACAGAAACGATTATCCCTCCAGTACTTACCCCCTTTATGTATAAAGGAAGGTACTTTGGACAGCTACGCGGTCTGTGGACAGTAATAGGACATCCAATGGGAGGCCCATTTATTAGCCTTACAACAATTGATGAGGCAAACAACAGAGTAGTAACCGTTGAGGGGTACGTATTTGCACCAAGGCTTAATAAGCGCAACTATGTTAGACAGGTTGAAGCCTTGCTCCTTACAATTGAACTGCCAGATACTGAAGAAAAAGAATAACAAGAATACAGATAACAACAAGTAGCCGTCTCAAAATCACATTTTGATGACGGCTACTTTTTTTGTTGTATTTTAATATCTAAGAATATATTTCCTGTATTTCTCTCAACATTTCTGTTTTTTTGATTGAAAAAGAGGTTTTC
>JAQUJY010000145.1 GCA_028680705.1 Bacteroidales bacterium | reverse complement strand
CAGCGGTTATTGCAGCAGCAGTTGGTGCTTCAGAGGGTGATATTGCTGGTCCCATTAAGGGGAATTCAGGCGTTTATTTGCTATCGGTTACTGCCGTAAATATTGATGAAGGTGATATTGACTCAGAAAAGCAACGCTTGGCTAGTCAATACCAGTCCCGCTCTCTTCGCGAAGCGTACGAAGCTGTTAAGGGAAGTGCAAAAATTGAGGATAGGCGATCAAAGTTCTTCTAGCATAAAGTTATAAAATCTACCTAAAAATAAGGGAAAAGGTTGTCACACATTGACAGCCTTTTTTCATTTAAGCGTATTTATACCAAAAGAGTTACTTTTTTTTGTTATAAAACTCAACAATGTTATCTTTAGAGTGTTAATTAGTTTTAAAGTGTTAATTAATAGTAAAACCTTAAATATAAAACCTAAAAGATCATGAAGATTAAAAAGATGTTTTGGTTACTATTTCTTCCTATTTTACTGGTCTCATGTTGGGATGTTGATGACTACAAGGACTTTGGTATAGAGCCAACTGCACAATCGTGGGTTTTGCCGGTTCTGAACTCTACCATAACCTTTAAGGAAGTGGTAGAAAGAAGTGGTTCAAATACAGTGGTTGAGGAGGATCCCTCTACGGGTGTGTTCTTTATGGCATTTCGCGATACACTAAACTTTGCCAGCGCAACAGATCAGTTCCAACTTATGGGTGCCACTTTCCCTTTTACAGTCAATCAGTCTTTAGTTTCAGGGTTTGGGCAGATTAATGTTCAGGAGGATCTTACCCAAGCATACCAAATTATCAATGGTGCTGAGATTAAGTTAATTGACTTTCTTTCGGGATCAATGATACTTGAAATGCAGAACAACTATCATCATAAGGTTAGCGGAACCCTAACTATAACCTCTTTAGAGAAAAATCAGGAGGTGTATACTAAAGACTTCAATCTACAAGCATTCTCAAGCAGCCTTAGCGATACTCGCCCGTTGGATGATTATACGCTACTGCTTTACGATGAGATTGGCGATGCATACAATACCTTTATGGTAACTCTCAATATATCGATAGATGAAAATGTTTCAGCACCTGATTACTCAGGAAACCTGAGCATTAACATTGGCTTTGATAATCCCGATTATGAGCTTATTCAGGGAAAGGTAAACGAAACCTTAAGCATAACTGATCAGACCTACCAGCTAAGTGCATTTAACTCAACCTTTTTTGCAGAACAGCATTTTGCTGAGCCTTACTTTAGTTTTACCGTTGAAAATAGTTATGGGCTTCCCGTTGGTTTTACCTTTACCAGTTTTGAGGCTTGTACCATTAATAATGATGTGTTCCCAATTGTGAATGAAGGAGCATCTGGACCAGGCGGCCTTGACCTTTCGGGAGTGAATAATATCGAATTCCTTCAAAGTCCTTCTGAGGCAGTTGCAAAAACCGAACTAGAACTTAATAAGGATAACTCAAATATCGAAAATGCATTTGACAATGCGCCAAATAGGCTAAATTTTGGATTAGATTTTATCCTTGGAGATGCTAGCCATGAGCGTTTTATTAAGCGCAATAGCGAGGTTACATTTATCTCCGATATGGTCCTTCCCCTCTATGGTTGGGCAAAAACGCACGAAATTCGCGATACCATTATGGACATAGCATGGTTTGATATCAATACTGATATTGATTTTTTAAATATTGACGACTTTACTGTTACCCTAAAGTTTAAAACAACCAATGAGATGCCTCTTGATGTTTACTTGCAAATGTTAACTCTGAAAGATGTTGAGGGCGATCTTATACCCGATTACTATTTCTTTGTTGACAAGGAGACAGGCCTGCCAGAAAATGAAAAACTGGCTAAAAGCGCGATTCTTGATGCCAATGGTATTTCTGTTGACTCTAATGTTGAGTATTTATCTATAACTCTTACCCAAGAGGAGTATGAACAGATTGTTGATTCAGATCATCTGATTTTACAATATCGTTTGGTAACAGGCGGTGGTCAAGCAGATGTTAAGATACTCTCAACAAACCGTCTTCAGTTACAGATGAGTATGATTGTATCAGGTACTGTTCAGGTTGAATTTTGAAAATTTTAAGCCGTGAAAAAAATATTACTAGTTATAGCAGCCATTACATTATCAGTATTTAGCCTTAGGGCTCAATCGGAACTTACGCTGCCGTTTTTTGATGATGTTTTTCAGTCGAGCTACCTAAAACCAACCGTTAGACCCGAGCATACCATAAGTATTGGTCTCCCTGGTATTTCTTCAATATATTTTCAAGGAATACACAACGGGTTTGTTCCAAATTCAGTGGTTAGTAAAGTAAATGGAAGAAATTTGTTTAGTCCTTCTAAAGTACTTGGCGAATTATCGGACAAGAATATGTTATTTGCTAATGCTGATGTTGACCTTTTTCACTTTAGAATAAAGGTTTACAATTGGGATTATTGGTTTGGCGTTAGGCAAAGGCATAGTTTATCGTTTTTTTATCCAAAAGATTTAATGAGCTTGGCTATTCGAGGTAATGGCTATTATATAGGGAAAACGCTAGATTTTGGTCACCTTGGATTGAATGCAAATCTGCATAGAGAGTACACCTTTGGCATGGCTGCCGAGTTTGATAACTGGGTATTTGGAGGTAGGGTAAGTCTACTACAAGGCCTGTCCAGTTTATACCTAAAACCGCAAATGCTTCAGGTATCTATAGAGGAGGATATGTATGCGCATACCTTTGCTTCCGATGCAACCCTTTACAGTGCGGGTATTCCCCTAAATGAAGATGGGATGCCCAATGGAGATCTTTTTTCGAATAGTCAATGGTTCAGAAGTTATTTAACCCGCTTTCGTAATCCCGGTGCATCATTTGCACTTGGTGTAACCTATAATTATGATCAGAGAACCTCGTTTAGTTTTTCTGTAAGCGATCTTGGTTTTATTCATTGGAGCGATAGCACAATGAACTACAAGGCCAAAGAAGATTCTCAATTCCAGGGAATTGATGCTTTAGGCAGTTTTCTGTACGGAGAAGATGTTGATCTTGATTCAACGCTTAATGCTTTTCGAGGTAATTTTGATGATGATGCGTTTGAGCAGGTCTACACAACATGGCTGTCCCCAAAATTTTATCTGTCTGCAAACTATCAGTTGGCCAGCCAGACAAATGTAGGTTTTCAATTCTATGGCATTGTCAACAGGCGTTTTTATCCAGCCTTCTCGTTGGGTATAACACAAGGAGTTGGCAGGGCATTCAGCGTTGCGCTAACAGGCTCATTTAACCAGCGCACAATAACCAATCTTGGATTTGGGCTGATGGTTAAACCAGGACCATTTCAAATTTATGTGCTAGCCGACAACTATTTTAGTCCACTTATAAACCCGCTTACGTTTACTAACCTAAACTTTAGACTTGGTGTTAACCTAGTTTTCGGTAGAGTTAAAACGGCTAAATATTTGCCCTACAGGTAAAATTCAATTCATTTAATTTGATTCAACAAACTATTGATATGAAACGAGCCATGATAAATGTTCCTCAAAAAGGGAAGATTATTAGTCTGGTGAGTTCTCCCGAGTCATTTTCGGGACAGACTATGTGGCAATTGAAAAATAAATTATAAATACATGAAAAGAATACATAGATTACCGCTGTTTGTTTTTGCCCTTATACTTGGCTTATCCGTGGGAAGTGCGCAAACATCATTTGAACCGCAAAACCTTGGGGCAATAAACTCTGAGTATTCTGAGATAAATCCAGTGATTTCACGCGATGGAGAAACGCTTTTTTTCTGTAGAGTAAATCATCCCGAGAATCGATTGGGCGAGGAAAATAGCCAGGATATTTGGTTCTCAACATTGCAAGACGACGGGACATGGGGTAAGGCCATTCGTTTATCGAATGAGGTAAACCTTGGTCGCT
>JAQUJY010000007.1 GCA_028680705.1 Bacteroidales bacterium | reverse complement strand
TTGACAGAGCCAGTGCTAATTTCTTGCCCATTATGCTGAGATTTAAAAAATATGATTACGGTAAACTTACAAACAAAACGGAAACACAGCCAACCTAGTCTTTGTTTTTTAGATGTTGGATTGCAATACGCCAAAAGAAGTAAAACTCACCATACGATCCTACTTCGCTTGTTACTAAGGTGCTAGCCATGGTTACACCCTGTGTATAAATTGGAATAGACACCCCCAGCTGAAAATTGGCCCGAAACGTGGCTACAAGATATGAGAAACTTAAGGCTGGCTCAAGTGCTATGGTTGCAAAACTATGTGAGTTACTGGTTACATAAGCCTTTGGACGCATAAAATACTCTAGCGTTCCGTATCGGTTTACGGCAAGGCGAGTAGCAGCCCCTAAATGGATTTTACTAAAGATTTTTGTTCCGTTTACCTGCACAAAAGCGGTTTGATAAAAAGCGTTGGTAAACTGATCGTGACTCTCCAGCATAGCAGGAACGTACCTCCAATAGCTATCAATTTTCGACAAACCAATGCCACCACTATACTCGAAAGAGGAAATAAAATTATATTTGCTATATCTGAATCCTCCTAAGCCTAGCGTTGCTCCATAGTCATTCTTAAAAATCTTATACCTTGCCCCAACACCCTCTTTACGCTCCGACGAGAAGGGGTTTATATTGCCTGTAGCAAAAACAAACATATCGCGGGGTAGAGAGTATGATAAGTTAATATCAATTCCCCCATCGTAACCAACGGAAGTAAACATCTGCTTTGCTTGCGTATGAGCTGGTATTGGCAAAGCCTTTAGCATATAGTAATCCTTTGTCTGCGAAAAAGATGTTTTAGCACAAAGGGCGACAAATAGAATAATTAAGGCTATAAGAAAAATGCTTGGTTTAATTCTCATGACAGGTTATATCATATATAAAGCCTAATTATTTGGAATCAGTTTCTGAAAATCATCACCCGATGGGTTTTGGAATATCCTAAGTTCAAACTGCGGAACGCTGGCTAACACATGGTCGAAAAGATCGGCCTGAACTCCCTCATAAACTACCCATGCTTTTTCGGCAGAAAAACAGTATATCTCAACAGGAATACCCCTTTCAGTGGGTTGAAGCTGCCTAACCATTTGAGTTGCTTCGGAGTTGATACTTGAATTCATTTTTAGGTACGACTGTAAATATTGCCTAAAAACTCCAAGATTTGTCATCCTCCTTCCGTTGATTGGCAAACTTGTATCAAACCCCATCTTCTTATTAAACTCCTCTATTTCCTTGGTACGCTGTTCAATATAATCCTTAATCAGGTGAATTCGCTTAAGTTTTTCCAACAGTTCAGGAGAGCAGAATTTCACACTGCTCATATCAATATATACCGATCGCTTAATCCTCCGCCCATTGGATTCCTCCATCCCCTTCCAGTTGGTAATACTCTCCGACACAAGGGCATAGGTTGGGAAAGTGCTAATTGTCCTGTCCCAATTTTGAACCTTCACAGTATTCAGCGTTATTTCTAGCACTGCACCATCGGCACCACGACTGGGCATCTCAATCCAATCGCCCGGTTTAACCATATTGTTTGCCGACACCTGAACCGAGGCTACCAAACCCAAAATTGTATCTTTAAAAACCAGCATCAAAATAGCAGCCGAAGCTCCCATTCCATAAAGCAGCTTTGCAGGGCTTTTATTAATTAAAATTGAAATAATAACAATACCACCTAGCGTGTACAATATTATTTTTACTAATTGTACATACCCATTAATAGGTCTGGTTTTAGATACCTCGAGCGTTAAATAAATATCGTGCAATGCGCTTAGTAACGAACTTATTACAAGCATCCACACAGTAGCGATGTATATATAAGTGAATTTTTCGATTATATCTGTAAGAGATGGATTGTAATCGTATAGGGCAATTCCGATAGTAAACTGAATTACCAATGCGGGTGCAAGGTGCGAGAGCTTATGGAAAACCCTTCTTTGTATCAAAAAATCGTCCCAAGTGTTTTTAGTACGCTTAGTAATAGCTGTTAGCCCTACAACTATTATCTTTTTAGCTATAAAGTTTGCCAAAATAGAGAGTAAAATTATGGCTAAAACTGATGTTGATACCTTAACAAACTGAGAAAGATCAATGCTTAACCCAAGGCTCTGCAGCCAAAGTTCATAGTTCTCCAGAAACTGATATGTTTTTACAACCTTCTCTTCCATACTCTTAACTCTTAAATTTTTTAATAAGTAGTTCACAAAATTAGTAAAAGATCAGCATGAGACAAATGAAAACTTTACATTGATTTTTGTTCTTCAAACCTCATGCTACCAATTCTATTACTAAAGATTTTGGTTATATTTGTATCAAAGAGTATACTTATGATTCAATACGTTGCACCCTCGCTCCTTTCGGCAGATTTTAATAATCTGGCCCGAGATATTGAAATGGTTAACCAAAGCGAAGCCGACTGGTTTCACCTCGATATAATGGATGGAGTATTTGTCCCAAATATGTCGTACGGATTCCCTGTGGTTGAGCATATTGCCAAACTGGCAAAAAAACCACTGGATGTTCATTTGATGATTATTGACCCCGACCGTTACCTTGAACGATTTAGGGATGCTGGGGCAAATATCCTAACTGTACATTGGGAGGCCTGCAAACATCTGCACCGAACAGTAACCGAAATTAAGAAACTGGGTATGAAGGCAGGCGTTTCGCTAAATCCCCATACGCCTGTTGAATTTTTGACCGATATACTTCCCGAGCTAGATTTGGTTCTGATTATGAGCGTAAACCCAGGGTTTGGAGGGCAAAGTTTTATTGAGAATAGCTACTCAAAAATTACACGCCTAAGAGAAATGATTAACAAGGCTGGATGCAGCACGCTAATTGAGGTTGATGGTGGCGTTGGCCCCAACAATGCTTCCAAACTGTACCAAGCAGGAGCGAATGTACTTGTGGCAGGTAATGCCGTTTTCAAAGCCAAAAACCCAAGTGAGGCAATTAAAACTATTAAAAACAGTTAAAACAATGCATCAATTTACTAGGGCCATTGTTAGAAAGCCCGGAAAAAGTTTTGCAAAGGGAATTACCACCTCAAACTTAGGGAAACCATCATTTGAATTGGCCCTTGAGCAACACGCTGCATACCGTGAGATGCTAAAACAATCCGGCATAGATGTTATTGTGCTTGAGGCAGATGAGCGCTACCCCGATGGTTGCTTTGTTGAGGACACAGCCGTTGTTACAAACGAGGCAGCCATTATTACGCGTCCTGGTGACCCTTCGAGACTTGGTGAGGAGGAAAGCATACTTCAAACTATTTCAAAATATAAAAAGATTGAAAGGATAACGGCCCCAGGAAACCTTGAGGGAGGTGATATTTTACGGGTAGAAAAAAAATTTTACATCGGTATTACCAAAAGGACGAATACTGAGGGAGCAAATCAGCTTGCTCAACTTCTTAAAAAATACGGATACACCGCAACGCAAGTTCCAGTAAAGAATATACTTCACCTAAAAACGGGCATTGCCTACCTTGGCGATAATAACTTTATTGGCGTTGATGAACTAAAAGGAATTGCCCAAGGAAAAAATATGATTAAGGTTGAGCAGAGTGAAGAATACTCGGCCAACTGCCTTAGGGTAAACGACAATCTGATAATTCCGAAAGGCTTCCCAAAATCAAAGAGCCAAATAGTTAGCTTAGGATACAACATTATAGAGCTAGAGATGTCGGAGTTTAGAAAGATGGATGGTGGGCTAACCTGTCTTTCGTTGCTTTTTTAAATTGATTTTCAGTGCCAGAACACTGATTTTGAATAATTACAATCCATCCGCTACATCCTTTATCGCCATGCCTGAAACTTTTAAAAAATTGAGATGAAAATCTCTTTGGCACAATCGGCTTGCATCCATTTAAAATCATACACATTTTAACACCAGCAGGTATGCAATCAGTGGTAAAATAGAAAAAAGGCCTAATTTTAGATAATTATTAAAAGCATCGAAATGGAGATTGTTAATATAACTGGGCTTAACAGAGACTCGGAAGTAATTATTGGCGAATTACTTGATAATGTTGAGAATTACCTGCCCAAAACACAAGTGTTTATTATCACTGATGAGAAGGTTAAAGCCTATCATGGTGACAAATTCCCTCGGTTCCCAACCTACTCTGTTGAACCAGGAGAAGGGTCAAAAAGCCTTGAGGTTGTTGGGGAACTCTACTACTGGCTGCTTGAAATGGGAGCCGACCGCAAGTCATTTATTCTGGGTATTGGCGGTGGTGTAGTATCCGATTTGACTGGTTTTGTAGCATCTACGTTTATGCGTGGAGTAGATTTTGGATTTGTACCAACCTCCCTCCTTGCTCAAATTGATGCCAGCGTAGGCGGGAAAAATGGACTAAACATTTCGGGCTATAAAAACATTGTAGGCACATTCAATCAACCCAAATTTGTAATATGTGATATAAACCTGTTAGCAACTCTTCCAAAAGAGGAATACCTCAATGGCTTTGCCGAAATAGTTAAGCATACGCTCATTGCCGATATGAAAATGTTCGAATTTATTGAGAAAAATATCAATGCTCTAAAAATTTTCAACCCAACCCTACTTGAGCAATTAGTCACCCACTCGGCTAAAATAAAAGCCAAAATAGTACAAGCAGATGAGTTCGAGAAGGGTGAACGAAAAAAGTTAAACTTGGGTCACACATGGGGGCACGCCGTTGAGAAGGAGACAGGCATGTCGCATGGGAAAAGTGTAAGCATTGGGCTTGAGTTTGCAGCAAGATTTTCAGTTAAAAAAGAACTCCTTGAAAGAAGAGATTATATGCGGTTAATGAATATTCTTAGGGAATTGAACCTCCCAATATGTATAAAGGTTAACCCAAAAAGAATTTTTGAAGCACTTATTAAAGACAAAAAAAAGGATGGCGATTCCATTGATTTTATCCTAATGAGGGGCATTGGGGATGTTATAGTAGAGAGAATGACTTTGGATAAAATTAAAGAATTTGCAGAACGCGGATAAAAAGCCTCTCTAATAAGGAGAGTTTTATTGTTAATCCTAATGAATCAACATTCCAATAAACACTTGAAATGAGAAAAGATATTTGCCTTAGCATAGGTCATGCTGATTACGAAACCATACTTGAACTACTCAAACAGGTTACTTTAGCCGAGATACGGACTGATTTACTTTGCCTTGACGAAGAGCAGCTAAAGTCAATTTTCTATAAGCATAACAACCTTATAGCAGCATACAGGTCGGACAATATTGATAATAAGGCAATTGAAACAGCACTTAACCTTGCCATTGAAAACGGATGCAAATTTATTGATATCGATATAGAAACGCCAGAACTACTTAGAAAGAAACTAATCACAAAGGCTCACGCTAAAGGCTGTAGAGTAATTTTATCCTATCATAATTTTACGGAAACCCCTAGCCCAATAGAACTCAATGCCATAATTGATAAACTATTTGAATCGGGTGCAGATTTGGCTAAAATTGCCTGTATGGCAAATTCGCAAAAGGATTGTGCCAGAGTCATGGGGCTTTACGAGAATCATTCAAACCTAGTGGCCTTTTGCATGGGCGATATGGGGAAGTTAACCCGATTGGCAGCACCAATACTCGGTGCTCCATTCACATACGCATCAGTTCAAGGTAAAGAAACTGCTTCTGGCCAAATGCCGATTAACGAAGTTGAGATATTCCTTAATTCCTATAAATCCGATTGACCTGAAATAATCCAAAGCGAAATAAATGGAAACAAGTAAAATATACGCCGTTTTTGGCAACCCAATACTCCACAGCAAAAGCCCCCAGCTGTTCAATTCAGTTTTTAGCGCATTTAATATAAATGCACTTTACACCCGCATCAGGCCCCAATCGGCTACGGATTTAGTAGATATCATAAAATCAATGCCCATATCTGGTGCCAATATTACCGCTCCATACAAAAGGGATGTTCTTAATCTTGTTGATGTTGTAGCACTTGATGCTGAGAAAATTGGGGCTATCAATACAATTGTTAATAGCAACGGAAGGCTAATTGGCTACAATACCGACCATTACGGGGTTACCCAATCACTTAAAGAGGTTGGCATTGATATACCAAACTCTAACTGCCTTGTACTAGGTGGTGGTGGCGCTGCACGTTCTGCTGTGTATGGGCTTTCGCAACAAGGAGCAAAGGTGTTTATCTGCAATAGAACCATTTGCAAAGCTAAGGCAATAGCCGATGATTTTGGATGTACCCTAATGGACTGGCAAGAGTTTGATTCAACATTAAGTTTCGATGTAGTAGTTTCAACAATAGTTCCAGAAGCCACTCCTCACTTTATGGATTCCGTTAAATTTAAATATCTATTGGATGCATCGTACAAACCCTCTGCAGTTTCCCATATTGCAAAATCAAAAAAGGCTAAAATAGTGTCGGGTGAGCGCTGGCTTTTGCATCAGGCCATTGACGCATTCCGATTATTTATTGGCGATAACCCTCCGCTTGAAATCATGGAAAAAGGGTTGGCAAATAGGCTTAGCAAATCGAATTTAAAGATTTTAAACTACCCCAGTTCATCCCCAACAGAAATATGTAAATTGCGTGCCGATTTAATTATCTCATCAAAAGGAATTGACACAGCCACAATAAATAGAATTACAAATGAAGAGACTCGTAAGGCCTTCGGCAGTTAAGGGTTGTGTTAAAGCACCTGCATCCAAAAGTGTTGCCCAAAGGGCAATTGCCATTGCAAGTATGGCAAGCAGTAAATCGCAAATACTCTATGCTGGAACTTCTGATGATGTAATTTCTGCAATTGAGGTTTGTAAAGCCCTAGGCGCAGATATAAAAGAGGTTAACAATGCGTTGGTTATAGGTGGTGGTATTAAAATTCCAGAACAACCCCTTAATTGCGGCGAGTCGGGTTTAGGAATTAGAATATTTTCGTGCATTGCTGCAACTCTAGAACAACCCGTAATACTAACAGGAAAGGGCACCTTGGCCAAAAGACCAATGGGAATTGTGGAACAATCAATTAAAGCTATGGGAGCCCACTGCAAAACCCATAATGGGTTTATCCCCATTATGGTTAAAGGGCCAATAACAGGTGGCATTGCAAGGGTCGACGGCTCACTCAGCTCGCAAGTGCTCACAGGAATGCTTATGGCTGCACCATTGGCAAAAACAGATAGCACAATTCTGGTTGACAATTTGCAAAGCAAACCTTATATCGACCTAACCATAGAGACCATGAAAGCCTTTGGAGTTAAGGTAGATAATATAGACTACAAAGAATTTCGCATAAAAGGGAACCAAACCTATACACCAACAAACTTTGCGGTGGAGGGCGATTGGAGCGGTGCAGCATTTTTGCTTGTGGCTGGGGCCGTTGCGGGTAGCATTAGGGTCGAAAATCTTAATGCCATGTCGAAACAGGCCGACAGAGCCATCATTGAGACTTTGATGTGGGTTGGTGCAAAAATTTCTATTCAGGCAAATTTTATCGAGGCAAGTAAACACGAACTTAATCCATTCCATTTCGATGCTACCCATTGCCCCGACCTATTCCCTCCCCTGGTTGCGCTGGCAGCGCATTGCAATGGCGAAAGTCGTATACTAGGTGTAAGCCGGTTGTATGCAAAAGAGAGCGACCGAGCAACAACTCTTCAGCAGGAATTCAAAAAACTGGGTATTAAAATTGAAATTGAGGGCGAACTTATGAGGGTTTTTGGGGGCACAGTGAATGGTGGCGCAGTAACCTCGCATGGCGACCACCGCATTGCCATGGCGTGTGCTGTTGCCGCACTAGGGGCAGATGGCGATGTTAAAATTGAGGGGGCAGAATGTGTTGGGAAGTCATACCCTAATTTTTTTGAGGATTTGGTTGCCGTAAATGCAAACATTGACTAGCTATAAAAAACCATGAAAGTAAAAGCATTTCTACTCTAGGAGTAAATCTAACCAAACTATCCAACAAACTCCAGTATAGTAGTCCTCCACACCATTTCAATTAGTAAAACCAATCTACTAAGCTCCCCTCTATAATCAACTGAAAAAACTTATAAATCCGTGATTTGTGTAACAGTTAATTATAATTATGTAACACTTTCACCGCCTTTCGTGCCCACCTTTGTAATGATACTGACCCGCTAAAACAGTGAAGAAGACAAAGAAGAACCTCTTTACTTTGAAAAATCGATAAAATAGCCCCTTGCCAATAACATGTGCCATTAATACCAATAGGCCTAGCGAAACTTAAGCAGATGCAATATAAAATCAACCTATTCCTTTGTCTTATAGCATTCACCTTAATTGGTGATGCATATTCGCAGAATGATACAGTTATACTTCCCCCAACTAAGGAAGAGGTGGTTAGAAGAACAAATGCCATATCAACTTTTAATATGTTTCGCGACCCCAGCTACATCCTTTTTGGGAGCGGATTTGGGAATTTGAAACCGCTAATATTTGAGGCCAATATTGTGCCTTACTTCACGATAAGCATTAGCGAAAAGGTAAGATGGGGAGTTGAACTCTCACCTCAAATTATATTCCGGATGTACAACGAAAAGTCGCACCCCGTTCGAACGCCATCGTTTATGCCAAGGGTTACTTTCTTTTACCAATTCCTCGACAAAGAGAGTGGAAAAAGGGATGTTTTTACCTACGCCTCAGTAATGCACCATTCCAACGGCCAAGAGGAAGATTTTTTTAACGCCGATAGCACAATAAACACTCTCACAGGTGATTTTTCAACAAATTGGGCTGAGGCAGGGATTTTCCTCTCTCGTCCAAATGCTAAACTACAATTTAACACCAATTACATAAAGCTATTCGCAACCTACAATTTCTTGCAAGAGGAAAAAATGTCTGGAGCCTACGGACGACTAAGATTTTTTGCCAATGTAAAAAGCACCGTTAAACTTTCTAAAGCCTTTAGAATAATCGTAGCCCCCGATGATAAGAACAAAAAGTATGTATTCAATCAATCCATTAAATTAGGATGGATAGCGGGGAAACTGAATGATGAAAAAGCTTTCAACATTAAACGACTAATTTTTGATTACACCCTTTCATTCACTCCCGCATTTTTAAGGGATATAGATGTATTTATTCAATACTATTACGGCCAGGATTACTACAATATTCATTTTGGCAAGCAACTAAGCGTAATACGTATAGGGATATCATCAAAATCAAGTTTTATTTTCTAACTTATCAATCGTAAACCTGTGAAAGATGCAACTCTTTTCTTTATTTATGTAACACTTATTATCTGGAATAGAGTCAACTTTATAACCCATTTTAAGTTAAAAAACACATAAGGAATAATTGGGAATATCTTATATGTAATTGCCCTTATCGTTGTATTGCTCAGAATTATTCAGAGTAGAAATATTTTATAGTTTTTGCTCATACAAAACATACTACCTAACTAACTTAATAAATACTACCATGTCACACGAAAAAGAAGGAAAAGAAAAAACGGGAAAGAAAACTGCTTCCAAAAGCCTTAAAGAAAAGAGAGCCGATAAGGCTGCAAAACGAAACGATAAAGGCTCGGGAGGTAATTCTCCAATCATCAACCCATTTGCCAAACCAAAAAAGTAAGCATGAAGTTTTAGCGTGTCTTTTGGAGTAAATTAACTAAACTATTTAAGATACACCCTACGCTAACAAAATCAGATAGGATTTGGAGACATGGCACCATTAGCGAAAATATGCTTGAAATGATTTCGAGCAAATTGAGCATATCGCTCGAAAACTCATGATAGATATTGCTAAACTCTAATCAAAATAAATGCTATGAAAATTAAAAACCGCAAAAGATCAAACACTACATTAGTTTACATAATCATAGCAATACTGATTTTTGTAATTATTCTAATTTTGGCCGGCCCCCACTGGCATAGAGGAACGAACTTAAGTCGTTCAATTGGGTATTCTCATTGGAACTGGGTACAGATTCTAGTCAGTTTAAGTGTGGGAATAATAATCGGTTGGTTTTTACATAAAAAAAGACGCTAGTGTTAAGCTTACAAATCATGATTAGTGATATTAGTACGCAGCCAATCCCTCAACATTTGGAACCACCCCTAATTTATAGAGGAAATGCTTGGGCAATGCTTTAGTAATAATTGGCGTTAGCAACGTTGAACGCGAAAACGATTACACCAAAGTTAAAGCCTACAGTTATACTTAGAGTAAAGGCGATGTTATGTGGGCATCGCCTTTTTCCCTATGTGATATAAATTTTCTCCCCAAGTACCTAAGTCAAGCACTTCCCAATTGATATCAGTTATTGCAATCTGTGATATATGTAACTTATATGGATAATTATGTAATAATAACTTATTGCCATCAAAGTATCTTTACTTAATGAAAATCTATATACATCTAAACTTATTCCAATGGAAAATCTAACGCTAGGTCTCTGGAACGAAAGAAAGGAAAGGCTTAAAGTGAAGTATCCCATTATCACTGATGAAGACCTAGACTTCCACAAAAACAAAGAGAAAGAGATGATAGAGATGCTTTGCCACAAGTTAGGAAAAACCCAAGAGGAGTTTCATGCTATCATCAACACTATAAAGTAACCTGTCTGACACAGTTTAAACTCTAGGTCCGTCCCGTTCGGACCATTTCAACGGGGGCGAATCCGAAAAGCCACACGAGTAGGAAACAGCAGAAAACCTTAATTATGAAAAAAATTGCATTCACTATTCTAGTAATATTTTGTGGTTATTTTATCGCCAATGCACAGGATTACAACACAGGGATTGGCCTTCGTGGAGGCTTTTCAAATGGTATAACCATTAAGCATTTTGTTACATCAAAGGCAGCCTTTGAGGGAATAATTGCAAGCCGCTGGAGGGGACTTGAGCTAACAGGACTGTACGAAATTCATGGGCGAGCATTTAACACTGAACGTCTGAAATGGTTTGTAGGTTTTGGCGGTCACGTAGGCTTTTGGGATGGCAATTACACACATAAATACTGGGGAGATTCGGGTACTTCCTATACAGTTATTGGCATAGATGGAATTCTGGGTCTTGAGTATAGTTTTGTAGAAGTTCCAATAAATATTGGCCTCGACTGGAAGCCAGCGTTTAACTTTTACGGTCATTCTGGTTTCTGGGCCGACGGTGGGGCTTTTTCAATTAGATACATCTTTTAAATATTAAGAGAAATTTCGAAACAATTTATGATCAGAAACAAATAAAACTCAACCACAATGGACAACCCAAAAAACTCTCCTTTACTAGCACTCTGTTTTTTCTTTACCTCAAGTGCTACAAACATTAAATTCCCCACCTCAACTGTAACACCAGCTGCTGAGATTACGGCTACAAGGAAAGCAGATAAAAATGGGAATTTCAAAATCTCGGTTACTGCTAAAAACTTGGCTTCTGCCGATAGGCTTGTTCCCCCTCAGAGCGTTTACATTGCCTGGATTGTTACCAACACCGAGGGCATTAGGAGCATTGGGCGACTTACGAACAAGAATGCAAAAACCGCAAACATTGAAACGTTAACACCTTTTGCATTTACTGAGATATTTATTACCGCCGAGGGTCAGGCCGATATCTCTCACCCTTCGGGGATTGAGATATCCAGAGCGAAATTCAAGAAATAATTCACAAAGTATAATAATAAACTTTAATATCTCTTTCACTAAAACAAATAAAATGAGACTAAAAACAATTATTCCAATCGTAGTTCTAATGCTACCAATTGTATTTATGGTAGGCTGTAACAAAGATGATGAAAACACAGATGAAGGTTTAAAACCCACAGTAGTATCAACCGATCCATTAAGTAACGAAGCCAACGTTGCACGCAATAAAATAATTTCTGTAACTTTTAGCGAAGCTATGGATCCCACTACTATTAGTAATTCAACTTTTACCCTAAAGCAGGGTGCAACCAAAATTGAAGGGGTTGTATCATATTCTGGAGTAACCGCAACCTATACACCAACTGAAACATTAGCGGCAGCAAATAATTATACAGCAACAATTACCACTGCGGCAAAAAACGTTGCAGGAAAATCGCTTGCAAAAGATTACGAGTGGACATTTACAACCGCAGGTAGTACAACTAGCATTGCACCGGTTAATCTCGGAACTGCAGGAAATTATGTGATTCTGGCTAAAACGGCAATAAATAACAATCCTACATCTATAATTACTGGTGATTTAGGCCTTAGTCCTGCTGCCACATCATATATTACAGGTTTAGCATTAACCAATTTAACAGGATACGCAACATCGCCACAAGTTACTGGACGTATATACGCTGCCGATATGGCAGATCCTACACCAATGAATCTTACTACGGCCGTTGAAGACATGATTACAGCTTACAATGATGCAGCTGGACGTTCTATTCCTGATTTCCTTGAACTTGGAAGTGGAAATATTGGAGGGATCACGCTTACTCCTGGCCTATACAAATGGACAAGTACCGTGAATTTACCCTCCAGTGTTACCATCTCTGGCAATTCTACCGATGTTTGGATTTTCCAAATTGCTGGCGACCTTACAGTAAGTTCAGCCGTTAATATTACCCTAAAAGGAGGTGCGAAAGTTGAAAACATTTTCTGGCAGGTAGCCGGTGAGGCTTCCTTTGGAACAACATCTCACTTCGAGGGAGTAATCCTTTCAATGACTGGGATTACTTTTAAAACAGGTACTTCATTTAACGGAAGAGCTTTAGCTCAAACCGCCGTTGTACTCGATGGCAACACAGTCGCCCAACCATAACAAAATAATTATTTTGAATCTTAAAAAAAGAAATTGCTTAGGCAGTTTCTTTTTTGCGTTGATATATACGTGAATTATGTAAATATTATCAAGAAACATGTAACAAACTTGGCTGATAATGGGAGTATCTTTATCAAAATAGAATAAATACTAATAAAGTAAAATCATGAGAGAAAAAAATATCGTTCAAGTCATCAAAGTTTTGTTAGTTGGATTTTTATCAAAGAAACATGCATTAAGTGTGGCTTTAGTCCTTTTTGCCATAGTAGCAATGGCAAAATCACCATTGCCCTCGCAGAAACAAATTGGAATGTTTCTGAACTCTACCACCTGCGTGGTGCTAGAGAGTGAGATAAATCCATACAATGGATTTATTAAAGAAGCAGTGGAGAAGCATTGGGAAACAACTCCATTCGAATTTATTAGCGAAGCAGAGTTTGAGGCACGTCGGTTCGATTCAAGGTACTCATTCTTGGTGCTAATGAAGAATGTGTACGACAAGGATCCAGGAGGTGTGAGCTACAACTATATTAGTTTGGTATTGGGCTCAAATGCAAAGAAACTTGTAGACATGCCCGAACTTTGCAACATACCCCTTCAATATTCCGACGACAACAACCTGGATTATGAGTACGCTATTCCCGCAATTGTAAAGTTCGTTCAGATACATGCAAAGAATCTTGAGAAGAAGCGCTTTATGATTTCGCTAAGAGGGTTGAAATACTATAACTCATCGGGTTTCAAGGGGAAGCAATTATTAATGAACCGCGAAAAAATGGCTCCAGATGCATACTCAATCGATAAGATTAGTAGCGTTTACCCATACTTCGTCAAGTTGCTCTCCTCATCCGAGATAAAGGAAGAAATTGCATCAAATCCAAAGAATGCTCTTTTCCACTTTCACGTAGGTCCAAATCAGGATAAGAATGTTGGCAAATGCTTTGAAATGATTTTTGATGTGGATGGAAATCTATACTACTATAATTCTCGGCTAATTACCAATGAGAATAAGGATGGGTTTAACATGATGGATTTTAAGAAAATAAGATAAAACCAATTATCCAAAACTAAAAATAATGTCATGAGAATTCTAATAGCTGGATTTATCGTTTTTGCAGGCTGGACAGTTCTGTCAACCTACATCTACGTATGTAAAATCAGAGGGCTGTGCGCCCAAGCACAAACCACAGTTGTTGAGGCGGCTAACCAATACGAAGCCCTGACCAGTGAACCTAAAGTAGAAGAAAAAGCAACGATTCCAAAGGATCTGGTAATCAACTTTGCTTTTGACAAGTCAGATTTCATTTCGAGTACTGAGGCAAATGCATACTTCAACAAATCAAATGATTACATGCTGAAGAACGCTCAAGTTACCCTCAATATTACAGGCCATACCGACGCAGTAGGCACAATGAAATATAACCAAGCCCTTGGTTTAAGACGGGCACAATCCTTGCAAAGATATTTTGAAAGCAAGGGAATAACCGCAAATAGGATAAGAATTGAGTCAAAGGGAGAGAAAGAACCAGTAGATGACAACAGCACTGTATCAGGTAGAGCAAATAATAGACGAACTGTAGTAACCATTAAATAATAAGAATATGAACACAATAGCCGTTTTACTAATGCTGGCAAGGGCAGAAGCAACCCTTGTGATTATATCATTATTGCTGGTATCAGCAATAATTGGATATGTTACCGCTTGGCTTTACTTCAAGCTTATACACAAAAGAAAAGTTGAAGAGCTTGAGTTAACAACTCAAGAGTTAACAAAAGAGAATGTTGGCCTGGAAAGACGCTTAGAGGATAAAATAAACGAGATATATCTGCTAAAGATTGAGGTTAAAAACCTTAAAGATTTAAAAACAAAGAGCGAAAATGAGACTAGTAGAATTACTCTCGAAAACCAAGAAAACAATCAAAAGATTAGTGAACAGGAGGAAGCTCTTCTTCAAATAGCAAAGCGCAAGCATCTGTTGGACTATAGCAGCTTTGGAAGAGCCACAATAGAGGAAAAAGATGATCTGCAAATGATTAGTGGCATAGGCCCTTTCATTGAAGAGAGACTACATGCTATCGATATCTACTCGCTTAAACAAATAAGCAAGTTTACTGCAAAGGATATTGAGAAAATTAATGTTGTCATTGAGTACTTTGCTGGACGCATAGAGCGCGACGAATGGGTTGAACAAGCAAAAGAACTGGTAAAAGATGAGATAAAAGAGGCTGCACTAAATCGCATAAGAGCAAAAGAAACCAATATCTATTTCGAGAGAATTGGAATAGCCCAGAAGCACGAGGCCGACAACCTTACAATAATCAACGGTATTGGGGGTTGGATTGAAAAAAAATTAAATACATTAGGAATTTTCACCATAAAGCAAATTGCGAACTTCAATGAAGAGGATGTGGAAATAGTAGCCGAGGCCATTGAGTTTTTCCCAGAAAGAATTGAGAGAGATGAATGGGTTGGCCAAGCCAAGGAACTTGTAAAAAGTGAAGGAAAAAGGGATATAATTCTTAATAAAATTGAAGAGAAGAAGAGCAATATTCCCTTCAATAGAATTGGGATAGCCCCTAAATATTTTGCCAACAACCTAACTCTTATTAAGGGCGTTAGCCCTTGGGTTGAAGAAAAACTTAACAAGCTCGAAATTTACACCTTTGCCCAAATAAGTAAGCTAACCTCTGAAGATGTAAAAACCATAACAGAAATTCTTGGGATTGCTCCAAAACGAATTGAAAGGGACAACTGGATTGGACAGGCAAAAAAACTAGAGGAATCGAAGGTTACATTTCCGCTTCAATAATAGATACAACGGAAAGCATTTATGAACCTCTTCAGATTGATGCTGCAGGACGACCTTATTTTCTAGTAGTTAGCGATATATATATTGAAAGCAACAATAATTGGGTCTATGCTGACAGCAGCACCATTGGTAGCTTAATGTGGTGGAAACCATCAGATGAGATTATCGTAACAGATGATGATTTTGTGTCTTTAGATGATTCGCAATTATCCTTACCTCGACAAAGTGATGGATCCTTGCCAAACATAGATTTTTTAACCTTAGCCGAAGGCAGTAACCTTATTGATGCTGGTATTGATGTTGGTATACCTTTTTTTGGTGCAGCCCCAGATATTGGATATGCTGAATATAACCCAACTTTATCCATAGAAAATCCGATATTTATCAATGATGCTGTGATACAATACTATCCAAATCCTACTAAAGATAAAGTAACCATTTATTCTGAAACACAATTTACCCAACCATTGACCTTAAAACTAATAAATACCTCTGGGCAGATCCTATATTCAAAGGAGATTAAAGCAAATGCTATGCTGAACTTCGATATAAATTTGCAAGCCTATTCAAATGGATTATATTTTCTTGTTATAAATACAAATAGTAAAGATTATATCAGTTCACTCAAACTAGTAAAATACTAGATTTTACATATAGAGCAACTATACTCAATTTACAAAAGCCCTAGGATTAATAGGCTCACCCAGTTAAAACAACTGTGTTTTTACAAACCACCATATCTCGTTTCCCTAATCTTGTCAAAAAACACTAGCCTTTAAACCGCCATAGCTATTTCCATTACCAATTATTGTAAGATTGAAACTTAATTAAACAGAAAAGGATTTAGATGTTAAAAGGCAAATAGTTTCTCCGCAAAAACTATTGGATAATGGTTAATAAAAATGTACGGGCAACCTTTTTTCCGTGCATTTTTAGCATAGTAAGCCGTGGTTAAAACCCACCTTCATCCCCACCCATATCATCAATCGGGTCAGAATTATCACCATTCGATCCTCTTCGTCTTTCCTTAAAATTATTTAAACGGAAGCTGGCTGTAAGGGTAAATATTGGGGTATTGGGGTTCCACTCGGTATAGGTATAGAAATTATCATCTCTTACCGTAAATTTGTGCCCCATTGTACCAAACACATCCCGTACCGATAGGGTTAAAGAGAATGCATTCTTGAAAAAATCTTGTTTTAAAGCTAAACTCGTTACAAAAAAACCGTTGCTAGTACCTTGTGCTGTAACCGTTGGACTATTATACATTCCTGTAAATTGCAATCGGGTAAAGCGTGCTAGCTTAAAATTATTATTCATTCGGGTATTCCAATTAAAACTCTTAGCCGAATAATTTCGTCCATTGAATGTTCCCTCCTGTCTGTAATCGTATATGTTACCCATTAGGTCGAAATGCCACCAGCGCACTGGGTCAAACCCAACCATAATTTCAGTCCCCAACGAGAATGATTCTCCCACATTTGCAAAGGTGGTTAAAAAGATATTGTCGTTATCGTCGTAAATGCTTCGCAAGCGCTCAATTTTGTTATTGGTAACCCTGTAGTAAACATCAACCGAAACCACATTCTTTGTAAACCGTTTTTGGTAGCTAACCTCATACGACTCAATATACTCGGGAATAAGGTCGGGGTTACCTTTCCGTACATTATAGGCATCACTCCAAGTGTAAAAAGGTTCTAAATACCACCCTCTTAACCTTTGCAAACGGCGAGTGAAACTGGCCATAATCTCTTGGTCGGCAGGCAGGTTATACGAGAAGTGCGCTGTTGGGTAATAATCCCAGCGTTTAAGTTTAAAATCAGTACTCTCACCCACTAAATTAATATACCTATCGGTGTGTTCAAGGCGAAGGCCCAATTGATATCCAAAATTACCACGTTCGCCACCAAGCATTGCGTAACCTGCATGTATATTTGTTTGATAATCAACATTTTTAGAAAACAAGCTATTAACCTCAAACCGTTCCGTAACGGTGTTGTAAATACTCATGGTATTCGATTCATCCGATGAACTTAAATTCCCTTGATATCCTGCATCAAACTTACTCGATTTACCAAATGGCAATGTATAATCAAGTTTTAGGGTTAACCTACTACCTGGCCTGTCGCCAACCGAATGCTGCCCGTTGGTAATAAGATTGTCTGCACCAAATAGTAAATTCTCGGATGTTTGGCTAAACTTATTGCTCCCCAACGACACCTGGGCTAAAATGTTATGTTCCTTCTTCTCAAACTCCTTACGATAATCCATAGTAATATGCTGAAAAAACCCACCTCTATCGCTATCCTCAGTGCTAGAGTATTCCAACACATCATTGGGTGCTGCCGATATCCATTCTTTGTATATCAGATCGGAGAAACCACCCCGACTTCTATCGCCAAAACGATAACCTACGCTCAGCGTATTTTTTGCATTGATATTATAATCGGCACCAAGCCTAAAGCCCCAAGAATACCCGCCTCTATCAAACTCACCTAGACTATAACGGTAAAAAGTGGTATCATTCCTATAGGTTTCATTCTGGTTAATCGATTCGCCAATCATACCCCGCCGATTATAATCAGCACCAACTAAGAAATTAAACTTCTCCTTACGGTAGCTAATCAGAAAATCGCCACCATACCTATTGTGCGACCCACCACTGGCATTTACAACACCGCTCATCCCCTGTAGCCTATTTTTTTTCATAATAATATTAATTATACCAGCCACACCATCAGGGTCGAAACGAGCTGAGGGATTTGTGATAATCTCAATATTTTCAATTTGACTAGCAGGAATTTGGTTAAGCGCATCGTTGGCATCCATAATGCTGGGTTTACCATCAATTAGTAGGGTAAAACTACCGCTCCCCCTAAGGCTAACATCGCCCTCAATACTAACCGTAATTGATGGAATATTCTCAAGCACCTCAACAGCCGAACCCGATGAGGAGGTGTGGTGCTGACTAACATTGATAACCTTTTTATCGATTTGATACTTCATTAAAGGCCTATCTGCCACAATGATTACTCCCTCAATATCGCTACTAGATGAAACGAGTAAAATTTGCCCGACATCAAACGAGCGCAGCTGAGGTTTTACCTCAACATTGCCTATTCGTTTGCTGTAATAGCCAATAAAAGTAACATCAACGAAATATTTCCCAGGCTCAACACCGCTAATTTTAAAAAAGCCTGTCTCATCGGTAATTGTTCCTGTAACTAGGCTATTATCGCTCACTCTTACTATTGAAACAGTGGCGTACTCTAGCGGTTGTCTCATTAATGAATCGTAAACAAAGCCTTTTATGGCCCCCGGAGCCAAACTCTCGGCAGGGTCAACTGCAAAAACATTGGTTAGTAGTAATAATGAAAGCGAAAAAGTAAAAAATGTTTTAAGCATTATTGTGATTTTCTAATTATTATACAATTTATTGTAACGGCAAATATATATATATTATTAAATCTGTAGAAAACTATTACAATTCTACAGCAAGCCTAATTCTCCTAACAAACAGCAACTATTTTGAATTGTTTAGTTTTTGCCAATCTACGCCTAGTTTAATGGCATAGTCGAATTAACTAAAAGACATTGATTTTTTTATAACCTAAAGTCTCGCAAGGTTATGGTATGCTATTTTACCCTACAACAGTGATATATATTTAAGAAAACTTACTATTTTTGAGCACAATAGTTAAACCGCAAGAAATAATGAACTCATTTGGTCGAATATTCCGCATTTCAGTTTTTGGCGAATCGCATGGGCCCGCCATAGGCGTTACCATTGATGGTGTACCAGCGGGAATAAAACTTAAAGTTGATGATTTCATTCCCGACTTAACACGACGAAAATCGGGCGCTGTGGGTACTACCCCACGCATCGAAAACGATACCCCCGAAATTATTTCTGGATGGTTTAACGAGCATACCACTGGCTCACCCCTAACTATTCTGTTTAAAAACACCAATACCCAGTCGGCCGATTATGGTAACATTGCCAAAACCCCACGCCCTGGGCATTCCGACTTTGCAGCATATTTACGGTTTAGAGGGTATAACGATTTTCGTGGTGGAGGTCATTTCTCGGGCAGGCTTACGCTTGCGCTGGTAGCGGCAGGTGTTGTGGCTAAAAAGATGCTTGATGGCATTAACATCTCGGCACAAATCCTCTCAGTTGGGGGCAGTAGCAATATCGAAAAAACCATTGATACTGCGTTAAGCAAAGGCGACTCAGTTGGCGGTATTATTGAGTGTACAGCAAAAGGCATACCCGTTGGCTTTGGCGAACCATTCTTCGATTCTGTTGAATCTGTAATTAGCCACCTTGCCTTTGCCGTTCCGGCAATTAAGGGCATTGAGTTTGGCTCTGGCTTTACCGCCGCTACAATGATGGGCTCGCAGCACAACGACCCGATTGTTGACGGTACAGGGAAAACATCAACAAACAACGCCGGAGGTATTACGGGCGGGTTAACCAACGGGAATAACCTAGTTTTTAGGGTTGCCGTAAAACCAACCTCAAGCATTAGCATAAAACAAAATACCTTTAGCATTAAAACTGGCAGAGTTGAAGAATTGGAAATAAAAGGTCGCCACGATGCTTGTATTGCACTTCGTGTGCCCGTTGTAATTGAGGCCATAACCGCCATAGCTCTTGCCGATTTTTTGATGCTCTGGAAGGCTTCAAATCTATAAAGCCTCCCTTAAAAGCCATATATTTTCGATACAGTTAATTGAACAACTGTATCTTAACACTATGGATCCAATAATACAAAAACCATAATAATTGAACTGCAAATCAAAGGGATAGAAATTAAAGTTTAATGCATTGTCTAGAAATGGAATTATGTTGTCCAATTCACTAAATGCTAAATGCTTAACAACATTTTATAATCTGCGAATTTTACCTAACTTTGTCTTTGCAATACAATTTCCAAGTGTCTATTTATCAATAAAATACATTATACAATGGCAAAAAACAAGAAGTTTATAACCTGTGATGGAAACTATGCTGCATCACACATCGCTTATATGTTTAGTGAGGTTGCAGCAATATACCCAATCACTCCTTCGTCAACAATGGCTGAATACATTGATGAGTGGGCTTCTTATGGCAGGAAGAATATTTTTGGCGAAACTGTAAAAGTTACCGAGATGCAATCGGAGGCTGGAGCTGCTGGTGCGCTTCACGGTTCACTACAGGCTGGTGCGCTTACAACAACCTACACAGCCTCACAGGGACTTTTACTGATGATTCCCAATATGTATAAAATTGCTGGTGAGCTTCTCCCTGGTGTTTTCCATGTTACCGCTCGTAGCCTTGCTGCTCAAGCGCTTTCAATTTTTGGCGACCACAGCGACGTAATGAGTACTCGTCAGACTGGTTTTGCAATGCTAGCCACAGGCAGTGTTCAGGAGGTAATGGATTTGGCTGCCGTTGCACACCTTGCATCTATTAAATCAAGGATTCCATTTATGCATTTCTTCGACGGATTCCGCACATCTCACGAAATTCAGAAAATTGAAGTGCTTGAGATGGAGAAAATTGCAGGCCTGGTTGACCACAAAGCACTTCAAGCATTTCGCGATCGTGCTCTAAATCCTGAGCATCCTGTAACTCGCGGTACTGCTCAAAACCCCGATATTTATTTCCAAACACGCGAAGCAGCCAACAAGTACTACGATGCTCTACCAGGTATTGTAGAAGATTATATGAAACAGCTTTCGGAAATTACCGGTCGTAAATACGATCTATTCGATTACTACGGCGACCCTAATGCTGAAAATATTATTGTAGCAATGGGATCTGTAACCGACACAATAAAAGAGGTTATTGATCACCTAGTTGCTAAGGGCGAAAAAGTTGGATTAATTGCAGTGCACCTTTACCGTCCTTTCTCCGCAAAACATTTCTTTAAAGCTTTCCCAAAAAGTGTGAAGAGAATTACAGTACTCGATCGCACTAAGGAAACCGGAGCAAATGGAGATCCGCTATACCTTGACGTACAAGAACTTTTCTATGGAAAAGAGAATGCCCCTATTATTGTGGGTGGCCGTTATGGTTTAAGTTCAAAGGATACAACTCCTGCACAAATCATCTCAGTGTTCGACAACCTAAAGATGAACGAGCCCAAGAATCAGTTCACCGTGGGTATTGTTGATGATGTTACCTATAGATCGTTACCTCTAAGCGAAGAGATCAGCCTTGCCGATAGGGATACGTTCCAGGGTAAATTCTACGGCTTAGGTTCGGATGGTACTGTTGGTGCTAATAAAAACTCTATTAAAATTATTGGCGAAAATACTGATAAATATTGCCAAGCCTATTTTGCATACGACTCAAAAAAATCGGGTGGTATAACCACGTCGCATCTTCGTTTTGGAGATAAGCCAATTCGCTCGCCATACCTTGTAAACACCCCTGACTTTGTGGCTTGTCACGTACCTGCTTATCTTGGAAAATACGATATGCTAAGGGGGATTCGCAAAGGAGGAACATTCCTATTAAACAGCATTTGGAATGCTGAAGAAACTAAGGAACACCTACCCAACTCTGTTAAACGAGTTCTGGCTCAAAAAGAGGTAAACCTATATATTATCAATGCTACTGAAATTGCTGAAGAGATTGGCCTTGGAACAAGGACAAATACGATTATGCAAAGCGCATTCTTCAAAATCTCAGAGGTTATTCCCTACGATTTAGCTGTTAAGGCAATGAAAGATGCTGTTAACAGGAGTTTTGGTCGCAAGGGTGAGGATATAGTTAAAATGAACTATGCCGCCATTGATAAAGGTGCCGCCGTAACCAAGGTTGAGGTTCCTGCAGAATGGGCTAAACTTGATGCTGAAAAACCGCATGCTAATCCAAATGCACCTGAATTTGTAAACAATATTGCCACCCCAATTAACAATCAAATGGGTGACGACCTACCTGTAAGCGCATTTATCGATCGCGAGGATGGCACTTTCCCAGCTGGACTTACCCAGTATGAAAAACGAGGTATTGCTGTTAACGTTCCCGAGTGGATTTCTGAGAACTGTATTCAGTGTAATCAGTGCTCGTTCGTTTGTCCACACGCAGCAATTCGTCCTTTTCTTTTAACTGATGAGGAACTAGCCAATGCCCCAGAGGAAACAGCAACCGTTAAGGGTAATGGTGGTACTAAAGAGTACAACTTCCGCATTCAGGTAAGTGCACTCGATTGTACAGGTTGTGGTAACTGTGTTGATGTTTGTCCTGCTAAAACCAAAGCCCTTGTGATGAAACCACTTGAGTCACAAATGGCCGAGGCAGAGCGTTTTGACTACATGAACGAAAAAGTTGGCTATAAGGATACGGTTCTTGCAAAGGACAGAAGCGTTAAAAATAGCCAATTTGCTCAACCCCTATTCGAGTTTAGCGGTGCATGCGCAGGTTGTGGTGAAACTCCATATATTAAAGCCATTACACAACTATACGGAGAGCGTATGATGGTTGCAAACGCAACAGGTTGCTCTTCAATTTATGGTGGTTCTGCACCCTCAACTCCATACCGTGCAAACAAGGATGGCCACGGTGTAGCCTGGGCAAACTCCCTATTTGAAGATAATGCTGAATACGGCCTTGGTATGTCTACAGGCGTAAACAAAATGAGGGATAGAATTTCTCAGCGCATTGAGCATGGTTTGGCTAACGGATATAGTGAAGCAACTAAAGAAGCCATGAAACTTTGGCTTGAGAATAGAGAAGATGCAGAGGGTTCAAAAGTGGCCTCAGCAAAACTAGTTGCTGCCCTTAAAACTGAAAACGACGATTTGGCCAAGGAACTGCTCGCCCTAAAACAGTACTTTGTTAAAAAATCGGTTTGGATTTTTGGTGGTGACGGTTGGGCCTACGACATTGGATATGGCGGCTTAGACCACGTTATTGCATCGGGCGAGGATGTAAATATCCTTGTAATGGATACAGAAGTTTACTCAAATACTGGTGGCCAAGCATCGAAGGCAACACCTATTGCAGCGGTTGCAAAATTTGCCGCATCGGGCAAAAAAGTTCGCAAAAAGGATTTGGGCATGATGGCCATGAGCTATGGTTACGTTTACGTAGCACAAGTTGCAATGGGCGCAAACCAAAACCAGTATTTCAAAGCGCTTAAAGAGGCCGAGTCATACCAAGGACCAAGCCTAATTATTGCATACTCTCCTTGTATTAACCATGGAATTCGTAATGGGATGGGTGCAACCCAGCGTCAAGAAAAACTAGCTGTTGAAGCTGGATACTGGCACTCCTACCGATTTGACCCAAGGCTTGAGGCTGAAGGCAAGAATCCTTTCCAACTCGATTCAAAAGAGCCCGATTGGAGCAAATTCCAGGATTTCCTAAAGAGTGAAGTTCGTTACACCTCTCTTCAGAAATCGTTCCCCGAGCAGGCAGCTGAACTGTTCACAGCAGCAGAGGAGAGTGCAAAATGGAGGTACAACTCATACTTGCGACTTACTGCAATGGAGTATTCAAAGTAATCATTCAATACTATCTATAGAAAAGGTGCCGAATTCGGCACCTTTTTTTTATGCTTTGCAATATCCTTTGTAAATTGCATCAAAGTAAATACTGAAAACACACCAAAGAGCCATTTATCAGCATACTATGAAACATCCATGATAATAGCCTTAACACACACGCGAATGACTATCCCATGGATGTTCCATCTGTACCTTTAAAAATTAAAAACAGACAGATGAAACCCTCTTGCTAGGCAGCTAGCACAAAAGGCGATGAATGAAACATGAGGGTTCCACAAGGGGAAGGGAAAGAGCAATATCATTACAATTGCAGCATACATTTTTGTTAATAAAATACATAACTAACTTTTATTCTTGTGAAAACAATTTTAAATTGTTTATTCCTGTTAGCATTGAGTTGCTCTTTGGGATACAGCCAAATAGTAGAACCTAAACCCGTTTTTAAAAACTTTACCGCGGACAATGGTATGCCGTCCAACGAGGTGTACCACGTTATTCAAGATTCGTTAGGATATATTTGGATGGCAACCGATAACGGCGTTAGCCGTTTCGATGGCTACACGTTTAAAAACTATGGCATAGAGGATGGCTTGATTGAAACTGCAATCCATGAAATTTACATTGATTATAAAGGGCGCTATTGGTTTATTGGCAATTCGGGCCGGTTAACCTACATGGAAAATGGTATTATAAAACCCTATGAATTTAATTACCGAATAAACGATTATGTAGCAAAATCAAGAGGAACAGTTAAAAAATCATTCTATGTTGATTCGCTAAATACCGTTTACCTATCCTTTAAAGGCTATGGCCTTTTAACGATTAACTCCGAAGGAATTGTTAAAGAATTACTGTCAACTGAATATAATTGCAATACTCTTATTGAGGAGATAAACAACGAGACTATATTGATTTCACTCTCACAAAAGAACAATCCCAATCGTGTAGTATTTAAGTCACCTAATAGAACTTTTGCTATTAACTCCCCAAAAATAGAGCCCAATAAAGGGGCACCTTTTCATATATACTTTATTAAGCATGACAAGAATCGGTACACGCTAAGCACAATGGGTTATCTGTTTAGACTTGAAAATGAAAAGGTATCAAAATCTACACCCTTAGGAAAAGAGATTATCTGGGCAAGTATAGATGACAAAAACAATCTTTGGGTAGCACCTATTGAGGGTGGAGTTCACATGTTTGAGAAGAGTGATTTTTGGGGTGAAACAAAAAGCACCTTTCTTCAGAGCGAAATTGTGACCTCAGTTATTCGTGATTTTGAAGGCGGCTATTGGTTCTCAACTCTTTCAAATGGAGTCTTTTACTGTCCAAACATTGAAATACTGGTCTACAGTAAAGATCAGGGATTACCCAGCAATTATATTACCAGCGTTTTTGTTAACAAGCAAGGGATTTTTACCGGAGATGACTTGGGAACAGTAGTAAAAATTAACAAAAACAAGATTCAACCCTACAGTATTAAATCGCCATATAAAGGAAACTCGCCAATAAGGTTTATTGGTATAGATTCTACTGACAGAACATTGTGGGTAGGTTCATTTAGCCATCTGCATAGCATTAACAATGAAACGATAAAAAGGTACCCTCTGGCTCATAATCTAGCGGGTAGTTACCCAAGACAAATGATAAAATCTACTGATGGTGAATACTGGATTGCCAGCAGCTGGGGGATTCGAAAATTCAATGGTAAAGAGTTTACATACAACTCTAGGGAAGAGAATGAATTTTCGGGGATGATTTATACAGTTTTTCAGGATAGTTCAGAAACTCTTTGGATGGGGACAACCAACGGCATATGGCAATATACGAATGGTTCATACCTGTATCTGGGTGATAAGAATGTCCTGTTTTCCCAACCAGCAAACCACATAACAGCCTTTAACGATAAAATGTTAATTGCATCGAAGGGGTTTGGGCTAATCGTGATAAGAGAAAATGAAATTCATGCTATAACAAAAAAAGAAGGGCTGCTAAGCAATTATATCAATAAAATAGCAATAGATAGCACAACCATATGGTTAGCCACTAAGAATGGAATATCTTCGGTCACATTCGATAAATACAACAATCCGATAATTAAAAACATTGATGTTTCTGCAGGATTACCCACAAATGTGGTTAACGATATATGGTCATACGGCAATAGAATTTACGCCGCCACGCCAAAAGGATTATGTGTACATGAAAAGAAACAGATCAACCCTAAACCCATTAAATCAAAAACGCTTATTACAAGCATAAAAATTAACGGTAAAGAGATACATGCACTGCCACCGAACCCTTCTATTGAATACTCCGAGAACTACTTAACATTCGACTTTGTTGGGTTTAACTACCGTAAAATGGGAAATATTAATTATCAGTATCGCCTTTTAGGAGTAGATTCTACATGGGCAAACACCGTCTCAACAACTTCAACCTACTCTGACTTGAAACCCAATATGTATACCTTTCAGGTAAGCGCGCAATGCCATGATGCTTGCTGGTGCACACCAGCAGAGTTTTCATTTACCATACAGCCCCCATTCTGGCAACGTATCTGGTTCATTTTCCTATTGGCAATGGCTTTTAGCGGTATTATGTTTCTCATTTACAAAATAAAAGTTGTATCAATCCGAAAACGGAATCAGCTTATAAATAACCTCAACACCTATAAACAGCAATCGCTTCGACAGCAAATGAACCCTCACTTTCTTTTTAATACTCTAAACTCTATACAGCTCTATATCCTAGAAAAGGATATAATTAGCTCACATAAATATCTTACCAAGTTTGCCAAACTAATGAGGTTAATTCTCGATAATTCTCAGCAAACCACAATACCGCTTAAGGAGGAATTAGAGGCTCTAAAACTATATCTGGAACTAGAATCGCTTAGATTATCGGGAAAATTTGAGTATTCAATAGATGTTGAGGGTGACGAACTACTTAAGCAAAAAGTCCCCACCCTACTCATTCAGCCCTTTGTAGAAAACTCTATTTGGCACGGCATTATGCTCAAGCAAACTCAAGAAGGCTGGGTTAAAATCACCTTAAAAAAGGTGTTGGATAAAGTGGTGTGCACTGTTGAAGACAATGGTATTGGACGCCAAGAGGCGCAGACCATAAGGAGCAAACAGGATATGGAACATAAATCTCATGGATTCAAAATAACAGCTCAACGCATAGAGTTGCTCAACACCCTATACAAAAATAAGTTTCTCATAGAGTACTTCGATCTTACCACTGAAGCTGGTGAACCAAATGGGACTAAGGTTGAAATCACCATCCCCGTTAATTTCCAAGACGAGTAGTTTATCCCTACCCAAACCATTTTTTAGAGTAAATTGTCCCATTTTTCATATCTTTGCAATTATAGAAATCTGGCGAAAGCTTATGCTTAAAGCAATTATCATTGATGATGAGGTTGCAGCTCAACGCTCCCTTGAAATTTTACTGCAGCTAAACTGCCCCAACGTTTCAATCGTAGGGAAAGGGTCTTCGGTTAACGATGGTATAAAACTGATTGAAGAAACGAACCCCGACATCGTTTTTCTCGATATTGAAATGCCACAAGCGAATGGGTTTAAATTACTGGAACAACTTCCCGGGCATAGGTTTGAAGTAATCTTTATCACTGCTTACAACCAGTATGCCATAAAAGCGTTTAAGTATAGCGCTATCGATTACATCCTAAAGCCTATAGATATTAATGAGCTTACTCTTGCGGTAAAAAGGGTTACAAAACTGCTAAAAAGTAACGTTGACCCAAGAGAACGATATGCCGTACTCTTTGAGAATATCAAAGAAATTATACCTCGAAAACTTGTAATTCCAGGCAAAGAAAATTATAGCTATGTCGATTTAAGCACAGCAATTATTGCAAAACTAGAGAGAGAAACCATTACCTTTACCATGAGCAATGGCACAGTAAATAGCTACGAGAATACAAACGCCGAAATACCCTCGCTCCTTACCCAAAAAGGATTTTTAAGAGTTGATAAAGGGATTATGGTAAACCTGAATAAAGTTTTAAAGTTTAAAAAAACTGGTAAGGGATCCATAGTGCTTGAGGGTAACCATACTGTTAAGATAGGCACAATAACAAAAGGTGAGTTTATTGACCAGCTCACAAGGCATAACAAGAATCAAGAAAAATAGCTGTGGGAAGGATTTTAGCCTTAGACATAGGAAGAAAAAGAACTGGCATAGCCGTTACCGATAAGCTTAAGATTAGCGCTAACGGAATTGCCACAGTTGAGACCGGAAAACTCAGCATCTTTATTCAGAATTATCTTAAGAATGAAGCCGTGGAGCTAATGGTGGTTGGCATGCCAAAACAAATGAACAATACTCCGTCAGAAGCTGTTAAGTACATCGAACCGGTAATTAATAGATTAAAAAAGGTTTTTCCGGAAATTCCAATGATTTTTGTTGATGAGCGCTTTACATCAAAAATTGCCCATCAAACCATGCTCGATGGTGGTGTGAAAAAAATGGGCAGAAGGAATAAAGCACTTGTTGACACAATTAGTGCCACTATAATACTACAATCATATCTAGAGAGTTTAGATTTTCAAAAGTTAAATAACAAACATGATTAAACCTGTTTACGTATACGGATCGTCAGTACTTCGAAGAGTTGCCGAAGATATTACCCCAGATTACCCAAACCTCAATCAACTTTATGAGGATATGTTTGAAACAATGTACCAGTCGGACGGTATTGGATTAGCAGCACCTCAGATTGGGCTATCCATAAGGGTTTTCGTTATTGATGCATCTCCCCTAGCCGATGAGCACCCAGATATGAAAGATTTCAAGAAAATCTTTATTAACGCAAAAATAACGGAAAGAATAGGGAACCCGATACTCTTCAACGAAGGATGCCTGAGCATTCCCAATATCCGCGAAGATGTTGAACGTCCAGAAACTGTTACTATTGAATACCTAGATGAGAACTTTGCACCACACATAGAAAAGTTCGAAGGTTTAGCCGCTAGAATCATTCAGCATGAGTACGATCATCTGGACGGTATTCTCTTTACCGATAGGGTTTCGCCCATAAGAAGGCAACTACTCAAAAGTAAACTAAACGCCATTGCAAAAGGAAAGTTTAGCGCATCATACCGCGTTAAACTAGTATAGTTACCAGATTAGTTCACCCTTGCCCTCACGAATTATCACTGCCTCATCGGTGGTGCAATCAACAACGGTTGAAGGAGAGTTATCGCCATAGCCACCATCAATTACTACATCCACAATATCTGCATACTTTTCGTAGATTAATTCAGGATCTGTGGTGTACTCAATTACATCATCATCATCCTTGAGCGAGGTGGTAAGAAGTGGGTTGCCCAATAGCCTAACCAGTTCCAGCGGTATCGGATTATTCGGGATCCGAATACCCACTGTTTTACGCTTGGAGATAAAATAATCGGGAACCTTATTCAATCCAGGGATAATGAAAGTAAAAGGGCCCGGCAAATTTCTTTTCAGCAACTTAAAAGTGCTATTTCCTACCCGCGCAAAATCGGCAATATGGCTAAGGTCGCTACAAATAAAAGAGAACTTAGCATCCTTTAGTTTCATTCCTTTAATCTGTATAATACGCTCAACTGCCCTTGGCTTGGTAATATCGCAACCAATACCATACACCGTGTCGGTGGGGTAAATTATAACTCCCCCATCACGCAGTATTTCAACTACACGCTCTAGTTCGCGTAGGTTTGGATTGTCTGGATAAATTTTAATAAGCATACCTTATAGTTTTATATCATTAAACCAAAAGGCACACCAACCATTATTACAGGTGGTGTGCCATTACCTTTCTAAGTATAAATTACCCGTTAACCTTTTTATAATCTTCTAAAAACGTTGCCAATCCTATATCAGTAAGCGGGTGTTTAAGCAAACCCAAAATGGCATTTAACGGGCAAGTTGCCACATCGGCGCCAGCCTCTAAACACTGTACTATATGCATGGTATGACGAATTGATGCCGCTAGCACCTGAGTACCATACTCGTAGTAGTTATACACATCAACAATTTGACGAATAAGTTCAACCCCATCGGTTGATACATCATCCAATCTGCCAATAAATGGCGAAACATAGGTTGCCCCTGCCTTTGCAGCAAGTAAGGCTTGCCCAATGGAAAAAACTAACGTACAGTTAGTGCTAATACCGTTATCCGTAAAATATTTTATAGCCTTAATGCCATCCTTTGTGCAAGGAACTTTAACCACAATCTGCTCGTGTAGGGCGGCTAACTCTTTTCCCTCACGAATCATCCCTTCAAAATCGGTAGCAATTACCTCTGCCGAAATATCGCCACCTTTTACAATATTGCAGATATCAACGTAGTGCTGCTTTATGTTTGCATCACCCTTAATACCCTCTTTGGCCATAAGCGAGGGGTTTGTTGTTACGCCATCCAGAACCCCCAAATCGTTGGCTTCACGAATCTGATCGAGGTTTGCTGTATCAATAAAGAATCTCATGCTATAATATTATTAGGTTTATCACTAAATGACAAAGATATGAATTTTACGCTAAAACAGTATGCCTTTTTTATTTGCTTCCTTGATATTCAATGCCGTAAAACTGAGAGTTGCTTTACCTAAGCATTTAAAACACTATCAAAAAAATGCTTTCACAATCTTTTTGTATCAAGATATTCTCTATCTTATCGGCTAAATTTGATAACCATAATACATACTACCATGAAAACTACTCCCAACCTTACAATAGGTATTATCATAGCCTTTATCATTATTCTAACAGCATGCACCAATAACAAAAAACCCGATTACAATAGGTTTCGGTTTTTAGAATACAGCATAGAGCAAATTCAAGAGGGATACAACAATGGTGAGTTTACTGTTGAAGAGGTTGTTAAGGCCTATATTGATAGGATTGAGCGTATTGATAAGCATGGACCAAGCCTAAACTCAATGGTAACAGTAAACCCCGATGCAATTGATATTGCCAAAGAGTTAGACAAAGAGTTGCAGAATGGCAATAAGCGGGGTCCGTTACACGGAATACCTGTACGTACTTAAGGACAATATAGATACCCATGATAAGATGCCAACAACTGGAGGCTCAAGAGCATTGGCAAACTCGTTCCCATTAAACGACAGCTATGTGGCTAAAAAATTAAGAGAGGCAGGTGCCATTATACTTGGGAAAGCCAACCTTAGCGAGTGGGCTAACTTTAGAGGGGACCTCTCAACAAGCGGGTGGAGCGGTGCTGGTGGATTAACCCTTAACCCATACGACATAACGCGAAACCCATGCGGTTCAAGTTCAGGCTCAGGTGTGGCAGTTTCGGCAAATCTTACCATGCTGGCCATTGGTACAGAAACAAATGGTTCAATTGTTTGCCCATCGCATGCCAATGGAATAGTGGGAATAAAGCCAACCGTTGGCCTAATAAGCCGTACGGGGATAATCCCAATAGCCGAAACTCAAGACTCCCCTGGGCCAATGGGACGGTCGGTAAAAGATGTAACCATCTGCCTTGGTGCCCTTGTGGGAATCGATAATATGGATAAAAAAACACTGTTAAGCAAGGGAAATTCCCATACCGATTACACCCAGTTTCTTAAAAAAGATGGACTAGCAAACAAACGGATTGGCTACTTTACGGGCGCATCTGGCCGAAACTTTAAGGTGGATAGCGTAATGAGCCAAACTATTCGTTTACTAAAAGATGAAGGGGTTGAGATTATTGAGATTAAAGAAATAGTTGACATAAATTCGGGTCAAAACTCCTTTGAGGTTATGCTTTATGAGTATAAAGATGGGCTTAATAAATACTTTAGCAGCCTTGGTCCCAATGCTCCCATTAAAAGCCTTGAAGAGCTTATTGAGTTTAACAAAGTTGATTCAATTGAGCTAAGATATTTCAATCAAATATACCTAGAGATGGCCCAAGCAAAAGGCGATTTAGAATCGCCCGAATACAAAAAAGCATTAGCAGATTTGATGAGCCAAAGCCGAACAAATGGTATTGATAAAGTGATGGACATGCATAGCCTTGATGCAATTGTAGCGCCCACAGGAAGCCCCGCTTGGAAAACAGATTTAATTAATGGCGATAGTTTTCAGCTTGCCAGCTCTTCGCCCTCTGCACAGGCAGGATATCCTATCATCAGCCTACCAATGGGTTATGTTGATGGATTGCCCGTTGGCGTATCCTTTTTCGGAAAAGCCTGGAACGAACCAATCCTTATTGAAATTGCCTACGCATTTGAGTGTAAAACAAATCAAAGAAAAGTACCACAATACTTAAACGCTAAATAACACCTGCATAAGTAAAGATACCAAGGTTGATTTGGCTATCTCGGTATGATTTGTACCACTGTTTTCAGTCTGTTAGTGCCAGTGATTTCGGTTCAACTTGTGCCACTCTTGGCTGTTTGATTTTACTTATATAGCGTTTCTATTTGTACCAGAAATCAGAGGGCTCTTGCTTGGCACAACCAACCACAGGCAAGTAAACCTAAGCCGAACGGGAGATGTAACTTACTATTCAATTATAGCCGTCGGCTCAGGCTGACTCAGGCTGAACGTAGCCGAAGCCGACAGTCTTAACTAAACAACATTGAATTGGAGTTATACAGTTTAGTTGAAATAAAATAAAACATCACACCTAAGTAATTACCTTTGTGGTAAGTTTTAAAACGCCTAAAAAATCGATACAAAGTAAAATGGAGGTAGCAGTAATTGGTGGAGGTGCAGCAGGTTTCTTTTCGGCAATTGCTGTAAAGGAAAATTTCCCAAATGCTTCAGTGGTAATCTTCGAAAAATCGCAAAGGGTGCTTGCCAAGGTAAAAATATCGGGTGGCGGAAGGTGTAACGTTACCAATGGACTCACAAATATCCCAGAGTTATGTAAGGCCTACCCCCGTGGCGGACGAAGTTTAAAAAAGGCTTTCCGCACATTTAGCACAGGCGATACTATTGAATGGTTTGCGAAGCGTGGTGTTCCACTTGTTACCCAAAGCGACAACTGCGTATTTCCTGCTTCGCAGGACTCACAAACCATTATCGACTGCTTTTTACGCGAAGCAAAAAGGCTAAAAATTACAATAGAAACAGGTAAGGGTGTTAAGGGAATTACGCCAATTGACGAAAAACTAGAATTGCAATTTACGAAAGGTGATACTACACCTCGCCAATTCCATAAGGTTATTGTCACAACAGGTGGATCGCCAAGAAGTGAGGGACTAAAATGGCTAGAACAGCTAAACCACAAGATTGAGACTCCAGTTCCCTCGCTATTCACATTTAATATACCCAACAATCGCATAACTAAACTTATGGGAGTTGTGGTTGATAATGCATTGGTTAGCATTCAGGGTACTCGCTTAAAGTCCAATGGCCCATTGCTTATTACTCATTGGGGAATGAGTGGCCCAGCCATTCTTAAGCTCTCATCCTACGGCGCAAGGTTACTAAGCGAGAAAGAGCATATCTTCACTATTCAAGTTAACTGGGTAAACGAGCAAAACCATGAGCTTGTTGCCAACAGCTTACTCTCTCTTTCGCACGAGCACTCAAAAAAGATAATTGTCAATATAAGGCCATACGGCCTTTGCACAAGATTATGGATTTACCTTCTCGAAAAGACCGAAGTACCAGCAAATAAAAAGTGGGGAGAACTTGGCAAAAAGAGTATAAACAAGCTAACCAACCTCCTAACTAACGATATCTACTTGGTTAAAGGCAAATCCACATTTCGCGATGAGTTTGTAACCTGTGGTGGCGTTAGTTTAGAGAGTATTGATTTTAATACAATGCAGAGCAAGGTTTGCAAAAACCTATACTTTGCTGGCGAAGTGCTAGATATTGATGCCATAACTGGAGGGTTTAACCTGCAAGCTGCTTGGACAACTGCATTTATTGCTGGAAAGTTGGGATAAAAAGGTTTCTTGCCGTTGACTATTTGCATTCAGCGTTATCCATATGAACATGCACCCTTTTCAATTTTACAAACTATCTGCTAAAAAAGAGCACTTCGTCGCAAAAAACACTTCTCGTGATGACGGGCAAAAAACGTATTTGTAACCCCATCAACTAATCAACACATTTGCTAATCAACAAATCAACCTAACCCACCCCAGAAAATACAGTAAATAAAAATTGCTGCAATGGCAAAGGGTGCAATAAACTTTACTATAAAGTTGAAGTATGGATAGTATCTAACTTTTAAGGTTCCTTCATTTGAAAGTTCGCTCTTAATAATTTTCTTCCCTCCAAACCAACCCACAAATAATACAATAAACAACCCACCTAAGGGAAGGAGAATATTGGAAGCAGTATAATCTAGGATATCGAAAATGCTTTTACCAAAAATGGTTGCCCCTTTTAGGGTACCAAATGACAACGACGCAAAAATGCCTAAAACCGAAACTGATAGAGTGGCAATAATCGTTGCTTTTTTTCGTGAAATCTTAAGTTCTTCAGAAAAAAACGCAACCACTACCTCCAATAGCGAAATGGTTGAGGTAAGTGCTGCCACAGCTAACAGGATAAAAAAGATTGTTCCAAAAAAATCGCCCCAAAACATTTGCTGGAAAATTCCTGGGAGTGTTATAAACACAAGGCTAGGGCCACAGCTAGGCTCAATTCCAAAGGCAAATACTGCTGGAAATATCATAACACCAGCCAGTATTGCAATAAGGCTATCGGAGAGTGCAACCGAAATCGCTGTTGAAGCCAAATTTTCCTTTTTACTAAAGTATGATGAGTACGTAATTAGTGCTCCCATGCCAAGACTTAGCGAGAAAAAAGCTTGCCCAAGCGCATACAAAAATGTTTTGGCAGTAACCTTACTAAAATCGGGCTTAAACAAAAACTCTAATCCTGCTTTCCCGCCCTCCAAGGTAACCGAACGAATACAAAGTACTATAATTAGAAATAGCAAAAGGGGCATTAATAGTTTTGTGTACTTCTCAATCCCCTTTTTTATACCAGCAAGAACTATCAGTGCGGTAAGCACCATAAAAACCAGCTGCCAAACAACTGGTTTAATAGGATTTGCTATAAGTGTGTTAAAAGTATTCTCTAAATCAGCTGTGCTCTGGCCTGCAAGACTATGTGAAACTGAACTGACAATATATTCGAGTGTCCAACCAGCAACAGAGCTGTAAAACGCCAATATAAAAAATGCTGCCACAACACCCATTAACCCGATAAAACTCCATTTCTTACCTGGAGCAATAACACCAAACGATCCATATGCATTTTTTTGTCCTCTTCGGCCTATGGCAAATTCCGACATCATAACTGGAACCCCTATGGCCAAAACAAAAAAGAGGTAAATTAAAAGAAATGCTCCACCACCATTCTCTCCGGCAACGTAGGGGAATTTCCAAATATTCCCTAATCCCACTGCAGAGCCAGCTGTTGCTGCAATTATTCCAAACCTGCTCCCAAAGTTATCGCGCAAAACCGATTCTTTTGTCATAGTAATAAACTAATAATTGGTGTTATTTTACTCTAAAACAAACAAATTTAACTAAAAAGCAGGTGACACCAAAAAAGGAATGTCTAATTTATTGTTTAGTCAATAGATTGAGGTCGTTCATCAATTTGTTTAACTTTTAATAGAAAAGTTAAACATCTTTGTATACACAAAAAAATTAACTAAAAAAACCATGAATCCAATTCTCCAGTTTACCCTATTCATAGTCTTTCTGATGATTCCTTTTGGTTACGGCATAGTTTGGTTCGTATACCGTAAAAGCATTATTTTTTATACTGCAATGACCATTTTTATAACCTCAATGGTTATCGCTATTTTCGCATTCATCGTTGGACGTCTTGGTTTTATCCATCTAGCCTGGGTTGTACCTGCATGCTTAGTCTTATTACTTAGCGTAAACACTATTGCAAAGATTTTAATAAAAAAACCTGCGCTTGAGCTTAGTAAAAAAATTCAAAGCATTGCAGATGGGAACCTAAGTGTTAAGCTTAACGCGAAAATGCTAAAACAGGACCACGAAATTGGGCATATGGCAGTATCAGTTAAGCAGCTAACCGATGAACTTACAGCGATTATTTTACAGATTAAAGACTTTGCCTCAGAGGTTAATACCGTGGGCAGTTCACTAACCCAAAGCGCAGGCAGCATAAGTTCTGATGCCAGTGAGCAGGCAGCGTCAACAGAGGAATTATCATCGAGCATGGAAGAGACAGCCTCGTCGGTCCACCAAAGTACCGATAATGCTACACAAACCGAAAAACTTGCTTCGAGAGCATCAGGAGAAATGGGCTCGCTTAGCGACTTGTCGCTAAAGGTTTTTGGGTCTATCAATGAGATTTCTGAAAAGATTCAGGTAATAAACGACATAGCATTTCAAACCAACATTCTAGCACTCAACGCAGCTGTAGAGGCAGCAAGAGCGGGCGAGGCAGGTAGAGGGTTTGCTGTTGTAGCGGCAGAGGTTCGCAAACTTGCCGAGCGGAGCAGGCAATCCGCCGATGAGATAATTAAGTTAGCTACATCTACCCAGAATGAAACCAATGATTTTAGGCTTAAAATTGAACGTATAACCCCTGAAATTCAAAAAACGGCCGAATTGGTACAGGAGATTTCCGCTGTTTCCTATGAGCAACGAACTAGCATCGATCAGATAAATACAACAATCCAAACCTTTAATACAGTTACTCAAAACAGTGCAGCCGAATCGGAAGAACTGCAAAGTTTGTCTGAGGTTCTGGAGCAGAAAAGTAGTCAACTACTAGAACTTGTTAGCTTTTTTAATACAAATGGAATGGAAGGGCATTAGCAATAAAATATAGTGGGAAACGCTCCTCGCATTTCCCACTTATCAAGTTAAACAGAATATCAATGTTTATGCTATGCCTATCTCCTTGCAAAGGTAAACATCCTGAATAGAGTTCAGAACTTTTACACCTTCCCCCATAGGCCGCTGAAATGCTTTTCGTCCGCTAATTAGCCCCATACCCCCTGCTCGCTTGTTAACAATGGCAGTGTAAACGGCTTCGGCCAAATCGCTTGCGCCACTTGATGCGCCACCAGAATTTATTAACCCTGCCCTACCGTTATAGCAGTTAATAACTTGGTAACGTGCCAAATCGATTGGATGATCGCTTGTTAACTCGGAATAAACCTTTTCGTGGGTTTTCCCAAAATTAATAGCCTTATACCCTCCGTTATTTTCAGGAAGTTTTTGTTTAATAATATCAGCCTGTAGCGTAACGCCCAAATGGTTTGCCTGCCCTGTTATATCGGCTGCTGCGTGATAATCAATACCATCTTTCTTAAAACCGCTATTCCTTAAATAGCACCATAAAACAGTTGCCATGCCAAGTTCGTGAGCATACTCAAAGGCCTCGGCAACCTCAACAATTTGCCTGTTCGATTCTTCTGAACCAAAGTAGATGGTTGCCCCAACTGCCGTGGCGCCTAAATTCCATGCTTCCTTTACTGAGCCAAACATTATCTGATCATATTTATTCGGATAGGTTAGCAGCTCGTTGTGGTTTAATTTAACAATAAACGGTATTCGGTGAGCATACTTTCGGGAAATTGAGGCTAGCACACCAAAAGTTGATGCCACGGCATTTGCCCCACCCTCAATGGCTAGTTTTACAATATTCTCGGGATCGAAATAGATTGGATTGGGCGCAAACGATGCCCCTGCTGAATGCTCAATACCCTGATCGACAGGGAGGATTGAGAGGTAACCAGTGTTGGCTAGCCTGCCATGCGAGAACATCGATTGCAGGTTTCGCAGTACCCGTTGTGAACGATTTGATTGAGAAACAACCCGTTCGATAAAGTCAGGCCCAGGTAAATGAAGATGTTCTTTAGGAATAGTTTGGCTGGTATGATCAAGCAAGTATTTTGCCCTATTGCCCAGCAATTCGACAATACTATTATACTCCATAATTATTTGTTTTATTAACAAAATTAAGGGTAAAAAAGAACAAAGTCAAGGTGTTAACTAAACTTAGATACGCTTACCTAACTCTAAAATATTAATCAAATAAAAAACAATGAATTCGGCATGAATAGACTATGCAAACTTCTCCATAAAACCTTACCAATACCTAAAAAGGATACCCAATCCCGAAGTGAAGCGTAAAATCATCCTTAAACACATACCGCTTATTAAATGGTAGCCAGTTATGGTTAACAATCTCTTGACTAGGATTATCGGGGGAAGGCAATTTTATACCCGGATCATGAAGTTTCATTCCCAGATCGACCCGTATGGTAAAGAACCCTAGATTCATTCTAATACCTGCTCCCGTTCCTAATGCAATTTGTTTATAAAAACTGTTGGGATAGAATACAGCCCCAGGTCGTTCATCGGCCGATGAAATTGCCCAAATATTACCGGCATCAATGAATAGTGCTCCTTCAAGCATCCAAAATAGATTAAACCTGTACTCAACATTGGCCTCAATTTTAATGTCGGCAGTTTGGTTGGGTACATTTAGTTTTTCCTCTACAAAGGTTCCTGGCCCTAATCCCCTGGCATGCCATGCCCTTACACCTGTTGATCCTCCAGAGAAATACTTCTTCTCAAAGGGCAATGCTTTTGAGTTTCCATAGGGCAAACCAGCACCTGCAAAAAACCTATATACCAACGTGTTATTCTCATCAACTCTTTGATTATAGATAAAATTCACATCGGACCTAACAAATTGTGAAAAGCTAGTATTAAAGAGTTGATAAGTACCATCCTCTGCCTTGTTACCAACAATTGAAAAAATACCGTTTAGTGCATTGCCCGAAAGTTCAACATTCCCCCTAACAACCATATAGTCTTTCTTTTGCTTCGATTGGTTGCTGTAGGTTAAGCCGTAACTTGTTACTGTAACCAATTGGTTCTTGTAACTATTGGCAAGGTAGGTGTTCGCAATCCTATCTAAAAAATTATCATCAATACTAAAAATATTGATTACGTTAAGCTCAGCAGGAATGAATATATGCGCAAATTTATTCTCAGATCTCCATCGGTAACCAATGTTAAACCCTGCAAGAGTTCTTGTATAATCGGGCCTGCGCTGATAGTTGTATGATAATGATAGCTGTGTGCGAGGGGCATAACGCTTTACATACTCATGCCCTTTGAATGGCCCCAGAAAGCGAGGGAAACTTAAACCAACAGATCCTCCTACCTCCAATGAATTGGTAAACGCTTCGTCACCTGCTAGAAACTGAACCATGGTTCTAAATTTCGCATCGAGTACCTCTGCTCCCTTAAAAATATTCTTATGCTGAAAACTTAGATTGCCCTCAACACCTATATCAGAAGCGGTATTTGTTCCAACCAAATCAAATTGATAACTCTGCAGCGTATGAGGTGTTAGCTGAATGTGGCAATTTAATTTACCCATAGGTAGACTATCGGTTAAACTAATATTATCAAACATCAAAAAATTATCCTCTAGCCTAGCAATTCGCTCTGCCTCCTCATCTGGACGAAAAAACACGTTCACCGCCCTGTATAATCGTAATGAATTTAGGTTATCGCGGGTTTTCTGAACTACGCTTTCAGAATAAATCTGCCCTGGTCTTATCAGATTGGCATCGCTTATGGTTTTGTATTTAATTCCGGGTGAAAAAGAAAAGATAAACTTCTGATCATCAAAAAGAACCGTATCAAGTAGTTGTTCTTCCTCTAAATGATAATACTCCACAGGATCGTAACCTGTATAAATAAATACACTGGTAATTTCATGCTTCCGATAAGGTTGTGGAATTCTATCTCCAAATTCTGTACGAATAAACCTATCCTTTATCACTAAATCAAGATCAACCATTTTTTTCCCTAAACTCGTATCGGCTGTAAATGTTATAAAATCGCGTGAGAATAGGAAGTAACCATCCTCCTTAAGCCTTTTCTCTATTCTGATACGCTCTTTCCTAAGTAAGTCCGTATCAAACCTAGAGCCTACTGAAATCAAACTATTAACTGTATCGTTTAGCACAATATTCCTTATTAAGGTATCCTCAATAACATAGTTTACCCTTTTAATCCTATAAGGATCGCCCATGGTAATTTTATAGTTAACAGTTGCTCTTTCGCCTTTAATATCAGTTGTGTGGCTTACAGTGGCATCATAATATCCTTTACTATTGATATATCTATCCAAATTATTAGCCGACTGGTTTGTTTGTAGCGTATCCAGCAGAACAGGCTCCTCGCCAATTGTGCGCAGCAATTTACTAAACCCCTTCTCCTTGCCTTTTCGAGCTAAATTGTACATACGCAGGTGTAGCCTAAACAGCAAAACGCGCTTATTTGGTTTCTGCTTAATGTAGTTCTGCAACTCACGCTCCTTTACCCCAGGTTTCTTCTCGTTGGTCTCAATTGTCAGGTTAGCATTATCGAGCAGGTACTCATTCTCAGGAACATTCCTTGTGATTCTACAGGATGTTGCTGAGAAAAAAAATACAAGTGAAAGCAATACTATGCCCTTACTTAAATACAGCTTATTTTGAATACCTTTTTGTAACATTATCAACTAAAAAATAAAAACTCTGCATTATAACTTTAAACGCTGAAAGTTAATAAAACCCATTGGAACCACAGCTATAGTATGGCTGAAAGATATGGCATAAAAAATGCCAAACAATGGCTAATTTGATACGTTTATCAAATTAATGCTGAAATGAACAGCGTAAGAACAGCACAACCAGAAACTCTAACTTACCGCTGATTAAAATAGATTGTACAAGAAACATTAGCACAAACAGATTTTTTAGTAGGTTTACAAATAAATTATCACAGATGCTTTCAACAAGTAGAATAAAGTTTATTCGCTCACTTCAACAAAAAAAAGTCCGTAAAGAGTTAGGGCTATTCATTGCAGAAGGATCCAAGCTGGTGGAGGAAATTCTCCTCTCAGACCTTGATATAGAACGGGTTTACCATACCTCATCTTGGGTTAACAAATTTATGCAAAAAAATGTAAACTCAGAGCAGATTAATCCCGAGGAGATGAATAGAATTAGCGGCTTGAAAACATCTACTGAAGTTTTAGCAATTGTTAAAAGACCAGAATCAAATTACAATCTAAATAATCTTAAGAACTCATTTTTTCTCGCCCTCGATGATATACAAGACCCTGGCAATTTTGGAACAATAATCCGTTTAGCCCACTGGTTTGGTATCAGCACAATAATTTGCTCAAATGGAACGGTAGATGCATATTCGCCCAAAGTGGTGCAAGCCACCATGGGTGCCATTGTGAATGTTAATATTGTTTATGTTGATTTGGTAGAAGCAGTGAAAGAGATTAACCATCAAGGAATTCCGCTTATTGGCACATTTTTAAATGGCAAAAACATCTACACCAAACAGCTGCCCTCTAACGGAGTTGTAGTAATGGGTAACGAAGGAAAAGGTATTAGACCAGAAATTGAAAGTTGCATCACCACCAGAATAACCATCCCAAACTTTGCATTGAATAATGTGGGAAGCGAATCGTTAAATGTTTCAATGGCAACAGCCATAGTTTGCTCTGAGCTAAAAAGACGTTCTATTTAGGAGCATACCACTGTGCAAGAGCCTCGGCACATCTCTCCCCATCTACTGCCGACGACACAATACCACCAGCATATCCAGCTCCCTCGCCACACGGAAATAACCCTTTCACCTGTACATGCTGTAATGTTTCGCTATGCCGCGGAATTCTAATTGGTGAAGATGTTCTAGACTCAAGGGCCACAATCAATGCCTCGTTTGTAATGAACCCTTTTAATCGCCTATCGAAAAGTTTAAACCCATTCTGCAGCCGTTTTGCAATGCCCTCTGGAAGCCACTCATGAATTGGCGATGATGACACCCCGGGATAATATGAGCATTTTGGATGCATATTAGAAATCCTTGATGCCACAAAATCGTCGAGTCGCTGGGCTGGTGCAGTAAAGCCATCTCCACCCTTGTGCTGGTAGGCCAGTTGTTCCATCTGCATTTGAAACTCTAATCCGGCTAAGGGTCCATAATTAGACAGGTAGGCAATATCATCTAAGCGAACCTCAACCACTATCCCAGAATTTGCCCATTGAGAGTTTCTGGCCGAAGGCGACATTCCATTAACAACAATCTGATTATCACCTGAAACAGCAGGAACTATAAATCCTCCGGGACACATACAAAATGAGTAAACACCTCTCCCATTAACCTGGTCGACTAAGCTATAACTTGCTGCTGGAAGAAAATCGCCACGGGGAATACCGTGGTACTGAATGGAATCGATTAGTGCCTGTGGGTGTTCTACCCTAACACCAATGGCAAAGGGCTTAGCCTCTATCAGGATATTCTTTTGCCATAACATTTGGTATATATCGCGAGCAGAATGCCCAGTAGCCAGTATTACACCATTGGCCCTTAAAATTTGGCCATCGTCCAAAACAACGCCTTTTGCCTGAGCATTCTCAACAACTAAATCAACAACCTTACTGTTAAAGAGAAACACTCCCCCATGCAGCTCAATAGTTTTGCGAATATTGACTATAACCCGAGGAAGGACATTTGTTCCAATATGGGGGTGGGCTTCGTAAAGAATTTCATCTTGAGCACCATGCAGATGAAAAGCACTAATAATTCGATTTATATCGCCCCTTTTTCGCGATCGGGTATAGAGTTTACCATCGGAAAAAGTACCTGCCCCGCCCTCACCAAAAGCATAGTTAGAATCGGCGTTTAACGATTTATTGCGGTTTAGCATGGCCACATCGCGCTTTCGATTGCTAACATCCTTACCCCGTTCCAGTATTATTGGCTTATAGCCCAACTCGAGTAAACGCAATGCCGCAAACAGTCCCGCAGGCCCTGAGCCAACAATTATTACCTCGGGTTTTGAAAAAACATTTTTGTAGTCAAACTTTGGGAAGTAGGAACCAATTGTTTCATCCTTACCAAAAACCCTTAACCCAATATTAATCTGAATTTTTCCCCTACGAGCATCTATGCTTTTACGAGTGATATGAACAGTTCCAACATCAGATGCTTTTAATCCAAGGCTTCGGATAGCTTGATCTTTTAAGAAGGTCTCATTGGAGGCTTGCCTTGGGGTTAGTACAAGGGTAACATCAGTGGACATGGCACTAAACTATTCAAAGTGAAATGATAAGGAAATAACATGTGATCGCATATGGCTTATAGAATGTGCATAGTCCTGGGCTCCATCAGCAAAATCATTGGCAAATACGTTAAGGAATCCAGAGGAATACTTGATCTCGGTGGAGAACTTAAAAAAGGTTAAGAAGTTATCGAGACCAAACCCAATTTCGTAGTAGAAGTCACCTTTAACCAACCTAATCATTATCCCCTCTTCAATGTTAAGCTTTTTGTAGGCTGCCATATCTATCCGAAAGTTTAGACCAGCAATAAGATAAGGTACAGTATTGGTTTTACGCTTTGCAGTATATTTAAGCAAAAATGGCATTTCTATAAACGACGACTCAAGTTTCATCGTAGTTGGCTCCTGCTCATTGGGAAGATAAAATGATACATCGCGCTGCCCAAAGGCAAGTCCAGGAAGAAATCGAAGGTGAAAATTTTCAATAATTCGGAAATCGGAAACCACATTAACGTTAAAACCAGGTATAATATGGCTATTATCTACAAAGTACTGCAAAGAATCACCATCAGAAACATAGGGTTTAATACTACTCTTTACCGTAAAATCCATAAAATTCAACCCTAACGAGAAACCAAAGCGCAATCTCTTCTCACGCTCATAATCCTGATCGTTAAGAATGGGGTTTGGCCTAAACTGTGAATAGGCCGTGGTGCCCCCCATGAAAAAAAACACTAAAGTAGCAATTACGAATAAACCTTTTTTCACCCTGTTATGCTTAGTTTTTTAATAAACGACAAGTAGATAAAGATATTGCATATTGTACAAGTGACAAACTTTATTGAAAAAAATATCTAAATCCGATTACCCCTTTTGAGCTCTATATATTGCAGCAACACCAAAACTCTGTAACTTGTAACTGGTGGATATAAAACCAACCTGTTTAAGTAGTTCAATAAACTCGTTGCGCTCTTTAAATCTCTCGACAGAATTTGGCAGATAACTATAAGCTGTACTATGACCAGAAACTTTTCTACCTATAAAAGGCAATACTTTTGTAAAATAGAATTGGTAAACAAGCCTTACAGGAAGAAATTTCGGTGTAGTAAATTCAAGAACACTTATGGTTCCTCCAGGTTTAAGTACCCTAAAAATTTCTCTTAAACCAGCCAAGGGATCCTCAAAATTCCGAACCCCAAAAGCTACCATGCAAGCATCGTAGTGATTCCCTTTAAAAGGCAAACTTTCGGCGCTTGCTAAACTTAGCCTAATTCTGTTATCGAGTTGCTTTTTAATTAGTTTTTCATTCCCTATGGTAAGCATTGCTTCTGCAATATCAATACCATCGATACATACAGTAGCATTCTTTTTTGCCAAAGCGATTGCCAAGTCGGCTGTCCCAGTTGCCACATCAAGAACTTGATGTGGCTTTTGCTTGAGCAGGTCGCGGATTAACCGTTTGCGCCAAAGTTTATCAATACCCAAACTCAGTAAATGATTCAGAAAATCATACCGTGGGGCAATATCGTTAAACATGCCCCTCACCTGTTCTTTATTAGGTCTTGAATCTACCACTTGGCAAACCTATACTAACCAACAATTAGTTTTTCGAGGGCATTGTCGAAGTCCTGTTTCATATCGGCAATAAATCCGAAGGAAACATCATCAACCCTAATCTCCGATTTAGTAACATGCCCAATCACAGTAAAAAGAACTCCGCTCTCAACCATATGATCAATAAATTGAGTTTCCTTAGTATGCGAAACGGATACCACAATACGTCCCTGGGCTTCGCCAAAGAGAAATGCATCGGGTCTAATCTCTGCATCGGTGGTTATATCAAAACCAAGGTCTCTCGGCATAGCACTCTCAAGGAGAGTAACATAAAGTCCTCCATCAGATACGTCGTTAGCTGATTGGATTAGATTCTTTCCAATAAGTTGCAACATCAACTGCTGTGTTTTGTACTCCTCATCGAGGTTAAAATAAGGTACTGGTGATTTTTTAACGCCGTGGTATGTGTTAAGGTATTCGGAGGATGAAATGTCGTTATGCGACTTACCAATCAGGTATATCATATGACCTTTATCCTTGAATGCCAATGTTGTATGGTGATTTTTATTTTCAAGTACACCTAACATGCCAATAGTTGGGGTTGGGTGAACGGCCTCATCCTTTCCGCCTATGGTAGATTGGTTGTAGAAACTAACATTTCCGCCAGTTACTGGTGTACCAAACTTCTCGCAGGCTTTGCTCATGCCCTTGATTGCGTTAACAAACTGCCAGTATATTTCGGGCTTATAAGGATTTCCAAAATTTAAGCAGTTAGTAATAGCCAGTGGTTTACCGCCCGTACAAATAATATTGCGCGATGCCTCAGCAACAGCAATCATGGTACCAATCATTGGATCGGCTTTAACATAGCGAGGGTTGCAATCAACGCTAAGCACCAAGGCTTTATTTGTACCCTTTACGTTTACTACGCCTGCAGCCGAAGGAAAGTTTGTTGTCATGTTGCGAGTACCAACCATTGAATCGTACTGCTGGTAAACCCATCGTTTCGATGCAATATTTGGGTGATTTATCAGCATTTTTGCCACCTCTTTTAAATCGGCAGGCTCTGGAATCTGATTAATATCAAACTGCTTATACTCGTTATAATATGCTGGTTCTTTGTACTCCCTATCGTAAACTGGGGCTCCTCCACCAAGCACCAACGCTTCGGCGGGTACATCGGCTACCTTTTCATTTTTCCAAAAGAACTCAAGCCTATCTCCTTCAGTAACCTCAGCAATCTGCACACAGTTTAAGTCCCACTTCTCATAAACCTTTTCTACCTCAGCTTCGCGCCCTTTCTTAACAACAATTAGCATACGCTCTTGCGACTCGGATAGGAGAATTTCAAAAGGTTCCATATTCTGCTGACGCAAAGGCACCTTGCTTAGGTCTACCTTCATGCCAAACCCACCCTTCTCCGACATCTCTGAGGTTGAGCAGATTATTCCTGCTGCCCCCATATCCTGCATCCCAACTAAGGCACCTGTTTTAATTACCTCGAGGCTTGCCTCAAGCAATAACTTCTCCATAAATGGATCGCCCACCTGAATGGATGGAATATCATCGGCAGAATCTTCGGTAATATCGGCAGAGGCAAAGGTTGTACCATGAATTCCATCCTTGCCTGTTGATGAACCTACAATAAACACAGGATTTCCAACGCCCTCTGATATGGCCGAAATAACCATATCCTTTTCCACAATTCCAACCGACATTGCATTTACCAATGGATTGGTGTTGTATGATTCATCAAAAAAAACTTCTCCGGCAACAACGGGAACACCAAAAGCATTACCATAATCGCCGATTCCCTTTACTACGCCCTTTATGTGCCACTTGGTTCTATCCAGTTCTATATTGCCAAACCTTAATGAATTTAGCTGGGCTATTGGGCGTGCTCCCATGGTGAAAATGTCGCGATTAATCCCTCCCACTCCAGTTGCTGCTCCTTGATAAGGCTCAACCGCACATGGGTGATTGTGCGACTCAATTTTGAACGCACAGGCTAAACCATCACCGATATCAACAAGTCCAGCGTTTTCAGCTCCTGCCTCAGCAAGAACTGCATCTCCTTTACGTGGTAATGTTTTTATCCATTTTATGGAGTTTTTATAGGATGCATGCTCACTCCACATTACAGAAAAAATGCTTAGCTCGGTATAGTTTGGAGTTCGGCCAAGTATTTTTTTTATCATCTCAAACTCGTCAGGGGTTAAGCCTAACTCCTTAGCAATGTTTACAGTAACTTCCATAGTAAAAGAAATGTTTTATTGTGTTTTAGTAAAACCTATTAGTTGAGGCAAAAATACTAACAATATGGCACACTCCTCACAGCTTTTCCAAATGTTTTATCCATCATAAGCTAACAACAGGGACTATATAAAAAAAATCGGGGCAAAACCCCGATTCTTAAATCTACTCATACTCTGCAATAACAAAGCCCTTAGGAATTCTCTCTCCCTCCTTTACGTTAATCGCTTTTATTACCCCAGGAAACGGGCAAAGCACCTTGTTCTGCATTTTCATGGCCTCAAAAATCATGAGCAAATCACCAGATTCTACCTTATCTCCTGATTTTACAGCCACCTTGATTATTGTACCAGGAATAAACGATTTGAGCTCTTTAAGTTTTGGCGCCTCCCACTTGGTACGCATTTCATTTTTCCTTGTGGTAAGGGTTCTATACTTAGTATCCTCAATAACCATTGTCCTAAACATTGGATGCTCTGAAATATTTATGTTGGGCTTAGGAGCCGCATCTATTTCATTCTTTTTCTTTTGTTCCATCTGTCTATTTTTTAGAATGGTGGTATTCCGTGCTTCTTCCAAGGTGTGTCAACAATCTTATTAACGGAAACCTCTAATGCATGAATAATCAGTTTACGTGTTTCCGAAGGTTCAATTACTGTGTCAACATAACCTTTAGCTGCTGCCACATAGGGATTAGCAAATTTCTCCTTATACTCCTTTACCTTTAGACGACGCATTTTATCTGGGTCTTCTGCCTCCATAATTTCCTTACGGAATATGATATTGGCAGCACCTTCTGGACCCATAACCGCTATCTCAGCACCTGGCCACGCGAACACAAAATCGGCACGTAAGTGACGCGAATTCATAGCGATATAGCCTCCTCCATATGCTTTTCTGAGTATAACAGATATTTTTGGAACGGTTGCCTCACTGTATGAATACAGCATTTTTGCACCGTGTCGAATTACTCCTGCGTGCTCCTGATCAGCGCCTGGTAGGTAGCCGGGTAAATCAACCAGTGTAATGATTGGTATACTAAAGGCATCACAGTAACGAATAAACCTAGCGCCCTTATCCGATGAGTCAACATCGAGAACACCTGCAAGCACAAGTGCTTGGTTGGCAACAAACCCAACAGTATCACCGTTAATTCGACCAAAGCCAACAACAATGTTAGCTGCCCAATACTCGTGAACCTCAAAGAAATCTGAATCATCTGCAATAGACCTAATAACATCGCGCACATCGTAGGGTTGCTTAGAATCGCCAGGAACAATATCGTCGATATTATACTCTGGTTTTGGCTCTTTAGGCTCAAATTTTCGCGCTTTGCGTGTATTATTCCAAGGGATGTAGGTAATTAGCTTTTTAATCTGCTCAAAACACTCCATCTCACTCTCGGCAAAAAAGTGGGCATTACCTGTTATTTCGGCATGCACCCTAGCGCCACCAAGTTCTTCCATGGTAATCTCCTCACCAAGAACGGTTCTAATTACCTCTGGTCCGGTAATAAACATCTTAGAGATGTTATCAACGGTAAACACAAAATCGGTTAGTGCAGGCGAATACACCGCACCACCAGCACATGGGCCAAGGATTACTGAAATCTGAGGTATAACACCGCTGGCAAGAGTATTACGGTAGAAAATTTCGCCGTAACCTGCAAGAGAGTTTACTCCCTCCTGAATACGTGCTCCCCCAGAGTCGTTAATACCAATTAGCGGGATACGCATTCTTAGGGCGTAATCCATAATCTTAGTAATCTTGCGAGCGTGCATCAGCCCAAGCGATCCCCCTGCAACAGTAAAATCCTGTGCAAAAATAGCAACGGGTGCACCGTAAATAGTCCCTGTTCCGATGACTACACCATCACCATGGAGAATTTTACTCTCCATACCGAAATCGCGTGCTTCGTGTTCAACAAAAAGGTCATACTCATTAAATGAGTCCTCATCAAGTAGCGCAATAACCCTTTCGCGGGCAGTAAGTTTGCCCATAGCTATTTGTTTTGCTATGGCTTTTTCTCCTCCGCCCTGCAGGATTTCTTCCTTGCGCTTTTTGAGTTCTAAAATTTTTCTTTTTAAAGGCATATCACTCCTTTGTTGGTTAATAATAAAATTGCTTGTCCAAAACAATCTTTTTTGCAATTTGCGAGTACAACGTTAACAAATCAATTGGTAATAAGGGTAACATTCTACACACTTTTTGATGTAATTCTACAAATGGTATGTGATTATCAGCCTATTAGCAGTTTCAGAAGTGCCATAAAGTTTAATCGATCGTTTAAAACTGAATATCAAAGCAATAGGGAGTATTTTGGGTAAAACTAGAGTTTTGGAAGCGGAATTCTAAAAATTTCCCGTTCAATAAACCCCTCAATTCTATCAAATTGTTTACGCTCCTTTTTATTGACAAAAGTAAGCGCTACACCATCGGATTGAGCCCGAGCAGTTCTACCAATTCGATGCACATAATCCTCAGGATCGTGTGGGACATCGTAGTTTACAATCAAGTCGATATCCTCAATATCGATGCCCCTTGAAATTATGTCGGTTGCCACCAGCAATTGAAACGAGTGGTTACGGAATTGTCTTAAAACCTCTTCGCGCTGCTTTTGCTCTAAATCGGAGTGGATAGCATCAACCGATAACCCTTCGGATTTTAGCAACTTCTCGATACTCTTAACCTTTACTTTTGTTGATGAGAAGATTATGGCACTATTCACATTCTTTTTATCAACTAATAAATGCGCAAGCAGTTTAATTTTTGCCGAGTCTTCAACAAAATATACTGCCTGTAGTACGTTCTCGGCGGGTTTAGAAACAGCAATGCTTATCTCAATAGGCTTACTCATTATACTTTTGGCCAACTTCCGAATATTGGATGGCATAGTTGCTGAGAAGAGCAATGTTTGCCTTTTCTTTGGTAGCAAGGCTATAATCTCCATAATGTCATCATAAAAACCCATATCGAGCATCCTATCTGCTTCGTCGAGTACTAGGTGCTCTACCCTACTTAGATCTACGTAGCCCATGCGAATATGCTGTATTAGCCGCCCAGGCGTTGCTATTAGAAAATCGGCACCATTCTGTATGGCAAGCCTTTGTTTATCCCATCCAGTACTATCGTTACCCCCATAAACAGCTATTGAGCTAACAGGTGAAAAATATCCAAACCCCTCGAGTTGTCGATCAATTTGCAGGGCAAGTTCACGGGTTGGTAAAATAACTAAGGTGCTTGTATAGTTTAACTTCGCAGGAAGACTGGCTAGTTTATTGATGATTGGAAGTATAAACGCTGCTGTTTTTCCGGTTCCCGTTTGGGCGCAGGCTATCACATCACTACCCTGCATAATTGGCCCTATTGCTTGTTCTTGAACTGGAGTGGGTTCATTAAAACCCATGGCTTCAATACCCTCGTTGACTGAACTGATAAAATCAAAATCTTTGAACTTCAAATTATTTATGTATTAGTTTTATTAAAGCTAAACCACGACAACTCTTTTCCGTTGGAAATGATAGCCACTTTATAGCACTACAAAGATAATGTTTTTTTACGCTACTGTCAATTTAGTGTAAATTGCTTAGCCCCTTTTGTCCGTATCTCATTATCAGTATATTTGCACAAATTAGAATTAGCGCATTAGAATGAAATACAAACATATTTTTTTTGATCTTGACAGAACGCTATGGGATTTTGAGCATAATAAGCGCCTAACCCTTATGGATATTTTTGATAGACACAACCTGAGCAACTATGCCCCAGGTCCAGAGCATTTTATTGAAACATTTGACCTACACAACGATAGGCTTTGGAATAGCTACCAAAATGGAGAACTAAAAAAAAAGGTCCTCAGGTACAAACGATTCGAAAAGACATTAGGCGATTACGGTATCCGTAACAAGGATTTAGTAATGGTTATAGATAGGGAATACATTGAAGAAAGCCCTAAAAAAACAACCCTTATCCCCCATTCAATTGAAGTACTTGAATATCTTAAGAATAAGTATAAGTTACACATCATAACCAATGGCTTTAACGAGGTTCAGTTTGCAAAAATTGAACTATGCGGCATATCGCACTACTTTACCAAAGTTGTAACATCAGAAATGTCGGGCTATCATAAACCTCATCCCAGGGCATTTGAATATACGCTTTCATTGGCCAATGCTCGTAAAGAGGAAAGCGTTATGATTGGAGATGACTATAAAGCCGATATCATTGGTGCTAAAAATTTTGGTATTGACCAGATCTATTTTAACCCAACCCAAACTAAGCACAGCCAAAAGTTTACGCATGAGATTACTTCGCTGCTAGAGTTACTGAATATCCTATAAATACCTAATAGGGAATTTCGTCATCGGACATTGGACCCGATAGAAAATCGAAATTGGAGCCACCTGAGGATGCGGGCAGAAGATCTTCATTCATTTTAGAACCATAGGTAACGGCTTGCGGTGGAGCTGAGCCGTCCATAGCATAGACAGAAAAATCTGTGTCGTCTAAATCGGTGAATTTTGTCTCCTCCTTCCTAAAGCGAAGCTTAATATCGCCAGTGGCACCATTACGATGTTTTGATATAATTATCTCGGCCAAACCAACAAGTGAGTTATTATCCTCGTCCTCCACAAAGCCATAATACTCGGGCCTATGAATAAATAACACCATATCAGCATCCTGCTCAATTGCTCCCGATTCGCGAAGGTCGGATAGTTGTGGGCGTTTATTGCCACCTCGAGTTTCAACCGATCGGTTTAGCTGCGAAAGCGCAATTATGGGTACATCCAATTCTTTAGCAATAGCCTTCAACGATCGGGAAATAGTGCTCACCTCCTGCTCTCTGTTTCCCCTTGCATCATTGGGACCAGTCATTAACTGTAAATAGTCGATAATGATTATCCCAACATCGTGCTGCGCTTTAAGGCGTCTACATTTTGCCCTAAACTCAAAGATTGAGAGTGCAGGAGTATCATCAATAAAAATCTGAGAGTTCTTTAGATCATTAATCTTTGTGGTGAGTTGAGTCCACTCGTGGGGTGTTAATTTTCCGTTTCTAATCTTCTCATGGGGAATACCCGACTCACTAACAAGAAGTCTATTTACAAGCTGAATGCTCGACATCTCGAGCGAGAAAAAAGCAACTGAAACCTTATGATCAACTGACATGTTGCGAGCCATGGATAATACGAAAGCCGTTTTACCCATTGATGGGCGCGCAGCTACGATAACCAAATCAGATGGTTGCCAACCCGATGTCATCCTATCAAGTTCTGAGAATCCACAGGGTACACCGCTAAGCCCATCATCACGCTTACTCGCCTCATCGAGACGTTTCAAGGCATCAGTAACCACTTGGCTTATAGGAGACGTTTCGCGCTTAATATTGCCCTCGGCAATTTTAAAGAGCTCCATTTCTGAGTAGTCAAGCAAGTCATCAATGTCAATGGAATCGTCAAAAGCACGAGTCTGAATATCAGAAGAGATACGGATTAGCTCACGCTGAATAAACTTTTGGGCAATAATCTTTGAATGGTACTCAATATGCGCAGCAGAGCCTACCTTTGATGAAAGCTGAGCTAAGTAAACAGCCCCTCCAACCTCATCGAGTAAACTCTCGCTCCTTAGTTCCTGGGTTACTGTGAGAATATCAATGGGCTCGAGTTTAGTTGACAGGTCGATGATAGACTGAAAAATCTTCTGATGGGTCTCTTTGTAAAAATACTCAGGCTTTAATACATCAAGCACTGAAATAACAGCATCTTTTTCGAGCATTAATGCACCTAACACCGCCTCCTCAAGATCAACTGCCTGTGGTGGTACCTTTCCCAGTTCAAGACCTGCTATTGTTGCTGTACTTACCCTACGAGTATTACTTCTTTTTTCTGCCATCAAAAGTTATTTTTATACAAACTTATAGAACCTAACCATTTTTTCAGAATAAAAGGGTCAAGGGTTATCAACAAAATCACAACATACTGACTGTGTGTTGATTAAAAAAGGGGAATCAGAGTATCTAAACTCCCTTGCCTCTAAATACGGTAATAAGGGTATGAGTCATAATCCTAAAATCGGCAAAAAGTGACATATTCTCAATGTATACCATATCGTATTTTAATCGCTCAACCATTTCGTCAACATTCTCGGCATATCCATACTTAACCTGACCCCAGGATGTAATCCCTGGCTTCACTTTTTGCAGATGAACATAGTGTGGAGCTTTCTTTACTATCTGATTTATAAAAAATTGTCGTTCCGGCCGAGGACCAACCAAAGACATATCGCCTTTTATAACATTCCAAAAATTTGGCACTTCATCAATTCGAGTTTTTCTTAAAAAACGGCCAATTGGGGTAATGCGATTATCCTTTTTGCTTGAAAGTGCAGGACCATTGGATTCTGCATCAGTATACATTGTACGAAACTTATAAATCATAAAAGGTTTCCCGTATCGCCCAACCCTCTCCTGCGAATAAAAAACTGGCCCTTGTGAACTTAACTTCACCAATAGTGCAATAATTATTATAAAAGGAGAAAAAACTATGAGTGCTATGGTAGAAAGGAGAATATCGAGAAATAATTTTAGTTTTTGCTGCCATAGCGGCATCAAATCAAAGGAAATATGAATAAGGGATACACCATATTTTGACGACATCTTTACCCTTCCTGAAAGATAATCGTACATGCTAGGAATAGCCTTTATGATTACGTCTTGCCCGTGCAAATCGTTAGTTATCTTGCCCATAAGCCGACTATCCTTTTGCTCTACAGCAAGGATAACCTCCTCTATCCCATTCTCCATTATTACAGAACGAAGCTCTTTGTAGTTTCCCAGCATTTTCAGCCTTCCTGCTAAAACCTCATTGGGGACTACTCCAACGCTCACAAAGCCAACCATCCTATTCCCTCCCGATTTTTCTTGACCTTCAATCTCTTTCAATAGCGAAAGGGCTTTTTTCCCCTCACCAACAATAAGGGTAGGAAAGCCTATCTTTCGTTCTCTTATCTTTCGGATTGTTGAAGAAGTTAGAGCCAAGCGTGGCAAATAGGTGATAAAAAACTGAAGACCTAACAATGTGAAAAAAAGTTGATAGTAGTTCTTGTAGGTTGCAATATAATCGTCAAGTAGCAGCACAAAAAAAAGTAACAGCACACCCAGAAAGGTAACTAAGATTGAATTACTGAGCTCTTTTAGCCTTGAGCGCCTATATACGTCTCTATAGTATCCGTTAACAAAAAACAACAAGCACCAGAAAGTTGGGATTATAAGCAAACTCAGTAATAGTTTTAAATCAAAATTGAATGGTACTAATTCCCCAATCAGCTGTGGTTCAATAACACTTTTCCGATAGTAATGAAAAAGGAGCCATGCTAAGGCAGAGCCAGCAAAATCGAAAGTAATATATTTAACTGTAAGTAATTTTTGCTTCATTTGCCTGTTTTTTGCTTCATTTTGGTTTTTAAATCCCAAAAATAGGTAAATAATAAGAATAAGGATGGTATAAATACCAAATTTATAACGATTGAGGTCCTTAATTTAATACGTTAAACCAAAAGATTATTTTTGAAAATTCAGTTTCTCAAAAACCTCCTGCATCAAACGATTAAGATCAATGGCTCTTTCAATATTAAAGTGTAAAGAATTATTGTTTGCCCCAGCAACAAAATACTGCATGTTGTCGGCAAAGATGCCCTGGGCAAAACTATCAAACGGCACATTAGAACTATAACAAGGCAAATGTGTTTGATTATCGATGTATGGGTTAAGCAAATACGATTCTGTCTCGAGATTATTCGTTAGCGTATAGCAGTAAATGCTACCATTGGCTAACTCCAACCTTAGGTTTAGCAGTGTAAATGAATTTTCGAGTATGGGGAAGACTCCTATCCTAACCTTTCTAATAGCGCTTTTGGTTAGCCTTAAAAATGTAGCCAAATCAAAAGTTAAAATCTTACGGAGTTGTACCTGACTGTTCATTTGCTGAATATTCCTTTTGCAATCAACAAAAATAGCGTTTTCAATAGGTTTGTCGACTGATAAATAATTGAGTATATTAAACCCCGAACAACCAAAGCTTACGTTAACATCTATTTCTTGCAATAAATTTCTAATATCAATTAAATTCTGCAGAGAGATTAGGCTAAGGTCACTGTGGAAAACGTGAATCCCCCTTCGGATAGCATCAACAGTAATACTATAGCATTCGGATTGTCCTGCAAAAACCAAAAGAGCATCGCTGCCTGCTAAAAGTTCTGCACAATCGGGGATAAAAGCAAATGGAACACTGCCAATAGGCTCATTATCAGTGGTTGAATAACCGAAGGCAGTAACACTATCAGCAAAGTTTAGTCTTTCAACAAAACTGTAGTCAGAATGATTCCCGAAATATATCCCTACCTGCATGGCAAAAAAAGTTGAACAGCAACAAAAATATGGTATTTGAACTTCTATGTGCTAGTAAAAAGGCATTAGTTTTCAACTAATAGTGTTAACAATTACGAAATAGGTCAACTATTTTGGCGGCTAATTGCTATATCAATTTTATTGAGTACATATTGATACTATCTTTGCAGTAGATTTAAACAGCATTAAAATAATGGAAGATTCGTTTAGGCATAAGGGACTTAGAAAAAAATTGGTTGAAGAGATTCGTAAGAAAGGAATAACTGACGAACAGGTACTTACTGCAATTAGCAAGGTACCACGCCACCTTTTTATGGAAAGTGGTTTTATTAACTTCTCATATAAGGATTCGGCATTCCCCATTGGCGCAGGGCAAACCATATCGCAACCCTACACAGTAGCATTTCAGACTGAACTTCTGCAAGTTAGCCCCATGGATAAGGTTCTTGAAATTGGAACAGGTTCTGGCTACCAAGCAGCTATTCTGGTTGAAATGGGTGCAAAGGTTTTTACCATTGAGCGCCAACGTGAGCTATTTGTTAAGGCTAAATCGCAGTTAGAAGGACTAGGCTATTACCCCCACTTTTTTTATGGCGATGGATACCTTGGCATGCCCAGCTATGGTCCATACAAACGAATATTGGTAACTGCAGGTGCACCGTCTGTTCCCACAAAACTGATTGAACAACTTGAAGTTGGAGGGCGAATGGTGATACCCGTAGGCGATGGCAGCGGGCAGGATATGATTGTAATTGAAAAAATATCGGACACAGAAACAAAAACAACGAACCACGGACGCTTTATTTTTGTTCCACTACTAAAAGGTACTAATAAATAAAAACTGACTATGGCTAAAATAAAAACATTCGTTCTCAATCCATTCCAAGAGAACACCTACATAATTTACGATGATACTAAGGAAGCCATTATTGTAGATGCTGGATGCTACACTAAGGAGGAACAAAACGCAATTGTTTCGTTTATTGAGGAGAACAATCTTACCCTTAAACTAATGGTGGCCACCCATGGGCACGTAGACCATATTCTGGGCAATGCATTTATTAAATCAAAATACGATGTTGATTTTGCAGCTAACCCAGAGGATTCACAGTTGATACAATCGGCATCAACCCATGCTATTTCGTATGGTTTTACCATTGAAGACGTGCCCCCAATAGATATAAACCTAAGCCATGGCGATAAAATTCGGTTTGGAAACACTACGCTCAGAGTAATTCACACCCCTGGGCACTCCCAAGGTGGAATATGTTTGCTTTCCGAGGAAGATAATTTTATACTAGCGGGCGACACCCTTTTCCGTTCATCCATTGGCCGAGCAGATTTACCTGGTGGTAACTATAATCAGCTTATCGAAAGCATAGAGACCAGGTTATTAACCCTAAACCCTGACCTAAAGGTTTACACAGGCCATGGCGAGCCCACAACCATTGGTTGGGAAAAGGAGAACAACCCTTTTTTAGCTAAACATTAACATTATACGCCTGTTTAGCATACAGTTTTAAGAACCAATGATTATGATATACTAAATTGTAATCATTTTCTTAATTTTACATCAAAATTGCAAGTATAGCAATATTATTATTTTATAGAATTTAATCACATAACTTAAAATCTCATATATGTTAACTGAACGTTTTGTTACCCGCCACATTGGACCCCGCGACAGCGAAATTGGTGAAATGCTGAAAGCAGTTGGGGTAAAAACTCTTGATGAGCTAATTGACCAAACTGTGCCAAAGGGCATAAGAATGGATAAACCCTTAAACCTGCCGGAGCCCCTTTCCGAACAGGAATATCTTGCTAAAATAAAAGGAATAGCATCGCAGAATAAAATTTTCAGCTCATTCATCGGTATGGGATACTATAGAACCCATACCCCTTCGGTTATTCTCCGAAATATTTTCGAGAACCCAGGTTGGTACACCTCCTACACCCCTTATCAAGCTGAAATTAGCCAAGGCAGACTTGAAGCACTACTGAATTTCCAAACGATGGTTATGGATTTAACCGGTATGGAAATGGCAAACGCTTCCCTACTCGACGAGGCAACCGCTGCTGCTGAAGCTATGCTAATGATGCAGAGTCTCCGCTCACGCAAAGCAATAAAAGAGGGGCACAATATCCTATTTGTTGATAGCGATATTTTTCCTCAAAACCTCGAGGTAATACAAACACGTGCCAATCCTGTGGGGATTGAAATTGTAACCGGATGCTATAGTGATTATAAGTTTACTGGGAAAGAATTTGGTGTAATTGTGCAGTACCCATCAGCAAAGGGTAACGTTCGCGATTATTCTGCATTTGCCAAAAAGGCAAAGGAGAATGGAGCCTTTGTTACAGTAATTGCCGACATCCTTTCCCTTGCGCTAATTACCCCTCCAGGCGAATGGGATACCGACATTGTAGTGGGTAACACCCAACGTTTTGGTGTTCCCATGGGATTTGGTGGCCCACATGCTGGTTTCTTTGCAACAAAAGAAGAGTACAGACGCAATCTACCAGGCAGAATCATTGGAGTATCTGTTGATAGATATGGCAACAAAGCCTTACGTATGGCGCTACAAACACGCGAACAGCATATCAAACGCGACCGTGCTACTTCCAATATCTGTACAGCACAAGCACTCTTGGCCACAATGGCTGGTATGTACGCCGTTTATCATGGTCCCGAAGGCATTAAGCGTATTGCAACCTATACTCACAGCGCTGCAGTTACAATTGCCAAAGAGTTATCAAAACTAGGATATAAGCAGAATGTTAAAACTGTTTTTGATACACTTGAGATTGAACTTCCCTCAGGGCTTAAAGTTGATATGATTAGGCGCAAGGCTCTTAATAAAGAGATTAACTTTAACTACAAATCAAACGACACCATAGGAATTAGCACCGATGAGCTAACCTCTGTTTCTGAAATCAATAACATCATTGAGATATTTGCTGAGGTTATAGGCAAACCCGCTGTTAAAATCAGCTCTATTGAGGAAACCAGTGCAATTCCAGAGAATTTAAAGCGCAAATCGGAATACTTAACCGATAAGGTATTTAACATTTTCCGCTCTGAGACCGAGATGATGCGATACATTAAGCGTCTTGAGCGAAAGGATATTGCACTAAACCACAGCATGATTTCACTGGGTAGCTGCACCATGAAGCTTAATGCTGCTTCTGAAATGCTTCCCCTTAGCTGGATGGAGTTCGGTAATATCCATCCATTTGTTCCAACAGAACAAGCACAAGGGTATATGAGCCTAATTTGTGAGCTGGAGCAACTTCTTGCTGAAATAACCGGATTTGATGCCATGTCGATGCAACCTAACTCAGGTGCAGCAGGCGAGTACGCTGGGCTAATGGTTATTCGCGAGTATCACAAAAGCCGCGGAGATGAGCACCGTAATATTGCGCTTATCCCATCATCGGCTCACGGAACCAACCCTGCAAGTGCAGTAATGGCCGGCATGGACATTGTTATTGTGGAATGCGACGAGAATGGTAACATTTCAATTGAAGACCTTAGGGCTAAGGCCGAAAAGCATAAAGACAACCTTTCGGCATTTATAGTAACCTATCCATCAACTCACGGTGTATTTGAGCCCGAAATAGTAGAGATGATGAAAATTACCCATGATAATGGGGGACAGGTTTATATGGACGGTGCAAATATGAATGCCCAAGTTGGCTTAACCAGCCCCGGACTTATTGGCGCTGACGTTTGTCACCTTAACTTGCATAAAACTTTTGCCATACCTCACGGTGGCGGTGGCCCTGGTGTTGGTCCAATTGGTGTAGCAAAACATTTAACTCCATTCCTACCTTCGCACCCAGTTGTTAAAACTGGTGGAGATAAAGGAATGACTGCTGTAGCAGGAGCTCCTTGGGGAAGCGCAATGGTTCAACCAATTACTTATGGATATATCCTTATGCTTGGTGCCGAAGGCCTAAAGAAGGCAACTGAAATAGCCATTCTGAACGCCAACTACATAACAGCAAAACTAAAAGGTCATTACGATGTGCTGTATACCGGAAAAACAGGCCGTGTTGCACACGAAATGATTCTAGACTGTCGTCACTACAAGCAAACCTACGGGGTTGAGACTGGTGATATTGCTCGTAGGCTTATGGACTATGGATACCATGCTCCTACCCTATCATTCCCAGTTAATGAAACGCTAATGGTTGAACCAACTGAGAGCGAGTCGTTACAGGAACTCGACCGCTTTATTGAGGTTATGATTGAGATAAGGAAAGAGCTTGATGAAATAAAGAACGGTAAGGCCGACAAAGAGGATAATGTGATTAAAAATGCTCCGCACACCGTTGTTGAGGTAACAGCAAATGAATGGAACCATGCATATGACCGCGAGAAGGCCGCATTCGCTCTGCCTTGGATTGCCAACAACAAATTCTGGCCAGCAGTTGGAAAAATAGACTCTGCCTACGGGGACAGGAATTTGGTTTGCTCTTGTGCTCCAATTGAGCATTACTTGTAGACGCTAATTATGCTAAATAGCAAAGGGGTTATCTCAAAAGGGTAACCCCTTTTTATTAGGTAAATTTACAATAAGGACAAATCTATTACTCTTGGCTCACCTAGTTTTTTTCCTTGCAATAGCATCCTCAATCACCATTCCAAACACATCGTTCATGGTAAGGCCCATTACTGCCACCTGCTGAGGGACTATACTGGTCTCGCTCATTCCGGGAACGGTATTGACCTCTAAGAAGTAGAGTTTTTTTTGCCGGAATGGATTTATGCATCGATTATAAGCCACCCTATAAACCCATGACAGTGAATTTGTGGGGAAATCAAAGGTCTTTAATAATAAACCCAAACAAAGTTTACACGAACCGTTGGTAATAATTAAGTCATAACAACCCTGAACACTATTGCCGAACAAATCGCTGATTATTAAACATAATCGAGTAGGAAGCAAAGGTAGGTAATTACTCCTATCTTTGCTGTCCTCTCACACCACCCAACGTACGTCTCTCGTATTAGGCGGTTTTCTCAATGGTTAACCGTAATTCGCTGTTAAGCTGTACA
>JAQUJY010000063.1 GCA_028680705.1 Bacteroidales bacterium | reverse complement strand
AAGGTACTAGGATACAGAACGCCTAATGAAGTTTTTATGTCTGAATTATTAGAACAAAATTTAAATAAATCATGATGATGTTTTAGGCTTGTTGAACTGGAAATAACTCGACCAAAGGAGAGTTATTTCCAGTTCAACAATGCCACATCGAAATCAGATTGAAAAAAACATTATATTTGAGTATTGAACCACTAAAAATTAATAACGCTTTGTTGCGTTAGAACCTTGAATCCACCCAACTAGCAGCCTAAAATGATAATTAATGACTGGTTTATCTAAACAATTAAGTAACCCAATCTCCACAGGCGGACAAGGAATTCATTTTGAAAACAGGGTTCAAGCTTCGTTTGCTTTACTAATGCTTGCAAATGGATATTCCCCTTGTTTACATAATTGGCCAATTGTTAAGATAAAATTACAAGGTAAATATCAGGGTTACAATACTGATGATTTAATAGTTTTTACCCAAAAGTTAAATTCTGATACTCAAGCAAAGCTATTTGGACAGGTTAAACTTTCAATAAGTATTACAAATAGTAGCGAAAAATTTGGTGAAGTAATTAATGCTGCTTGGAATGATTTTAATAATAAGGAATTATTTTGTGAGGAACATGATATTATAGCATTAATATGTAGCCCATTGTCTGCAACAGATACCGACGGCATTAGAAAATTAGTTGATTGTGCTCTACACTCAGAAAATGAAAATGATTTTATTGATAGAATTGAGAAGGCGAATTTTACTAGTAATGAGCAGAGAGATAAATTTAGTGTTTTTAAATATCATCTAAAGAAAGCAAATCAGGATAATGATTTGACAACTTTACAATTATGGCGTTTTTTAAAAATTTTTCGATTGCTAATCTATGATTTAGATATCAAAGGAGTAACACTTTCATTACTTCATACAATAATAGAACAGAATTCAAAAAATAACGCTAATTCTATTTGGACACAAATATTGGATCATGTACAATGGGAAAATGGGCAAGCTGGTTGTATTACTTTTTCAACAATTCCGGAAGAAATTAAATCTGTTTTTAAAGCACGAAAAGTTGAAGAAATACCTTTAGAGTTGATAAAGGATTCAACGAATATAACTACCCAAGATTGGAATGATTCTCCATTTGCTAATGAACTAGTTTTTATGTCATTATTAGGTTCATGGGATGAAAACTCTAAAAAAGATAAAGAAATTGCAAGTAAACTTGCACAAACTGACTACAATATATGGATTTCAAAACTTAGAGAATTATTACAAAAAACAGATAGTCCACTAGTAATGAAAAATGGTCAATGGAGTTTGAAAGATAGAAAGTATATGTTTCAATCTTTAGGTTCAAGACTATTTGATCAAAACCTTGACACTTTCAAAGAATGTGTGTTAATTGTTTTAAAAGAGTTTGATCCAAAATTCGGAATTCCTGAAGAATCTAGATTGACAGCTCAATTGCAAGGTAAAATATTAAGTCATTCACAATCTATTAGAAAGGGATTGGCAGAAGGTTTAGCATTAATTGGGAATTCACCAACTGCACTTACTAATTGTTCTTCAAATAAAGCTGAAAATACTATTATTTTAACTGTACGGGCGATTTTTGAAAATTCGGATTGGATATTATGGGCAAGTCTAAACAATCTACTTCCAACAATAGCTGAAGCTGCACCAAATGAATTTATAACTATTGTTGAATCAATCCTACAGAAAACACCATCCGCGTTTGATGATTTATTTGCAAATGAGGGTAATGGAATTACAGGTTGGAATTATATTACAGGAGTTCTTTGGGCATTAGAATCATTAGCATGGGAAGAGCAGTTTCTTGTTAGGGTAACTGTTACATTAGGAGAACTAGCTAAACATGACCCGGGAGGTTCTTGGGCAAATAGGCCTGCCAATTCACTTGTTTCAATTTTTCTCCCTTGGTTTCCTCAAACACTTGCGTCGTTCGAAAAGCGTAAAATTGCAATTTTAAATCTTAAAAAAGAATTTCCTGATATAGCATGGAAGCTTTTAATTAATTTATTACCCAATAAGCATCAAACTTCAATGGGGTCGCATAAACCCAATTGGAGAAATTCCGTTCCATCTGATTGGAAACCTACTGTTTCAAACACCGAATATTGGCAGCAAGTTGAATTTTATGCTCAAAATGTTATTGATTTATCAAAAGACAATATTAGTAGACTCAGTGAAGTAATCAATAATCTTGATAATCTTCCAAGAAATTCGTTTGATAGATTTCTATCGTATCTAGATTCTGAAACTATTAAGCTAGAATCAGAAGATGATAAATATGAATTGTGGTCTAAATTGGACTCTTTAATTACAAAACATAAACGGTTCTCTACTGCAAAATGGGCACTTTCAACAGAATTAGTGACTCAAATTGAAAATGTTACAAACAATTATGTGCCGAATGACCCATTATATCTTTATAGAAAACTATTTAATGGACGTGATTATGACCTGTATGATGAAAAAATGGATTGGCAAGCACGTCAAAAACAGCTAGAAGAGCAACGTAAAAAAGCGTTAAGTGAAATAATCAAAAAATATGATTTTGATGGAGTACTTGAATTAATATCAAAAGTTGAATCCTCAAGGGATGTTGGTTATACTTTAGGTATGCTCGATGATTATAATTTTGACTCTATCTTATTGCCAGCTTTTCTTGATAATAAAAGTGATAAAACTGTTCAATTTATTAGAGCATTTATTTGGAATAAACATAGACACATTGGTTGGAAATGGATAGATAGTATCGATTTTTTTGATTGGACTATTGATCAGAAAACTCAATTTTACATCTATCTACCATTTACTATGGAAACTTGGGGTAGGGTATCTAAACTACAAAATTATGATGAGTGTAACTATTGGCATAGGGTTAATGTAAATCCATATAATGAAGGATGTGATTTAAATATTGCAGTTGATAAATTAATTTTTTACGACAGGCCTTCTGCGTCAATCAATTGTATATACAAAAGCCTTCATGATAAGCAGCCCTTGAATAATAGATTAATTGTTAAAGCACTTATTTCTGTTATAACAACAAAGGAATCTTCAAATACGATAGATATATATCATGTAACAGAATTAATAAAATATTTGCAGAATGATAAAACTGTAAATTCCAATGATTTATTTCGTATTGAATGGGCTTATTTACAACTTCTAGATGGACACAATGATGCTAGACCCAAATTACTGGAAAATAAATTAGCAACTGATCCAAATTTTTTCTGTGAATTAATACAACTTATTTATAAATCTAAAAATGCTCCACATAGCCAAATTGAAACAACCGACCAAGAAAAATCTAAAGCTTTAAATGCTTGGAAGTTACTAAATGAATGGAGTATTCCTCCTGGTAGCCAAACTAATGGTTCATTTAAAAGTGAAGATTTTCATAAATGGATTATGGACGTAAGAGAAATTTGTGATAAATCTGGTCATCTTGAAATAGCCCAAACACATATAGGTAAAGTTTTATTCCATAGTCCTCCAGATATTAATGGTTTTTGGATTAATGAAACAATTGCTGATGAATTGAATAAATCAGAATCACAAATTTTAAGAGAAGGTTTTTGTAATGCTATTTTTAATTCACGTGGAGTTCATATTGTCGACCCAACAGGCAAACCAGAAATGGAACTTGCTCAAAAGTATAATCAGCAAGCAACTGAAGCTGAGAGCAAAGGGTTTTATAGAATAGCAACGTCTTTAAATAACTTAGCAAATTCTTACGAAAAAGATGCTGAAAGAATAATTGAACAACATAGATTGGATGAATATTAATAAAAACTGGCCATAACAAGCGTTCATACGCCATCCGTTATGAGTTATTTGGCACATTACAATAATTATTAGTATAAAGAATATTATGGTTCAACTAAAAATTTATTATTATGAGATGGTTATTTTACACCTTGATTTTTTGTTGTTTTAATTCTTTTGGACAAGAAAATAATTCAAAGAGTGAGTTTAATTCAAAGGCGATTAATTCATTTGAATTCTCAAAAATTGAGCTATATCATTATGGAAAAGCATTTAATTATTCAGATGGGGAATCAAATATTGAATGGTTGAAAATTAATTGTCCAAAATTATATCATTTTGGAAAAGCATTTAAGTATACAAACGGAGAACAATCTATTACTTGGCTTAAAGATAACGCATTAAATCTATATCATTTTGGGAAGGCATTTTATTATTCAAATGGAGAATCAGATATTGAATGGCTAAAAAATAATGACATTTATTTATATCATTATGGTGAGACTGCTTATTGTGGAAATGATAAATCTTTGGAATGGTTAAAATTAAACTGTATACAACTCTATCATTTTTGTCGAGCATTTTATTATGTAGATAGTCAAGAATCTCTTGATTGGTTACAAAAATAAAAAAGTCCATAATAAAGTGTAAAAAATATTGTGACAAAGTCAGTTATGTAACTGTCCCTTATGTATCGGGTTTTCAGCGGTGGATACAGACACTGTTTTACCACCCTCAATATTTCATAAATGCGACCGTTCTTACCCCCCCACCACCCCCCAAACAAGGTTTTACAAATTGTTTACAGTACAAAACAATCAGAAAAACCTTTAAAAAGCGGTATCAAGCGTAAAAAAAAGAACGTTTTTACCCTTGATGTCTTAACTCATTTTCAACCTGCTAAGCAAAGGTAGCCCACGTTCCGGCGTTGTCAAGGGTATACAAAGCGATGATACCTTAATGTACTTTCGTATACCATATATTTATATAGTATCATCGCCCTTGACAAAGCCTCCACTTACGGCTTTTTGTGGCTTAACAGTTTTAAAATGAATGCTTGTTTTCAAATGGAGTTATTTGCTATCTTTGGTAGTTTTGTGGGCGAATACTAGACTTATAATTTAAAAGAATTAACACCAAATGACTAAAGAGCAAGAACGCGATGAGTTACACCGCACAATATGGCAAATAGCAAACGATTTACGGGGTAGTGTTGATGGATGGGATTTTAAATCCTATGTGCTGGGTATGCTGTTTTACAGGTTTATATCCGAAAACCTATCAGCATACATAAACAAGGAAGAACTGCGTACAGGAAACACCGATTTCGACTACGCAAAGATATCCGATAGCAATGCAGAATTTGGCAGAGCCGACACCGTAAAAGAAAAGGGCTTTTATATTCTCCCCTCCGAACTGTTTGAAAATGTGTGCCGGAAAGCCAAAAGCGATGCAAACCTCAATGAGACGCTATTCAATATTTTCAAGAACATCGAAAATTCTGCTAAGGGTACCGAGAGCGAGGATGATTTACGTGGACTGTTCGACGATATTGATGTGAACAGCAATAAGCTGGGAAACACCGTAATAAAACGGAATGAAACGTTAACTAAAATCATTGAGTCTATCGGTGGGTTAAGGCTGGGCGATTATCAGGATAACACCAACGACCTTTTTGGTGATGCCTACGAATACCTGATGACCATGTACGCCAGTGGCGCAGGTAAATCGGGAGGTGAATTTTTTACACCGCAGGAAGTTTCCGAGCTACTTGCCGAAATTACTGTTGTGGGTAAAAAACAGGTAAATAAGGTGTACGATCCTGCCTGTGGCTCGGGCTCAATGCTACTGAAATTTGCCAAGGTGCTGGGAAAAGAGAATGTGCGCCAGGGCTTTTTTGGTCAGGAAATTAACATTACCACCTATAACCTGTGTCGTATTAATATGTTTTTGCACGACATAAATTACGAAAAGTTTGATATTGCCCACGGCAACACGCTAACCGACCCCAAACACTGGGATGATGAACCTTTCGACTGTATTGTTTCCAATCCGCCCTACTCGATAAAATGGGATGGGGATGCTAACCCACTGTTGATTAACGACCCCCGTTTTTCGCCTGCCGGGGTGCTTGCCCCCAAAAGTAAGGCCGACCTTGCCTTTTCCTTGCACATGCTATCGTGGCTCTCCACATCTGGCACGGCTGCTATAGTAAACTTTCCAGGTGTATTGTACCGTGGAGGCGCAGAACAAAAAATTCGCAAATACCTCATTGATAACAACTACATTGATTCCGTTATTCAGCTACCGCCCGATTTGTTTTTTGGTACCTCCATTGCCACCTGCATTATAGTGCTCAAAAAAAGCAAAAAAGACAATGCCACCCTGTTTATTGATGCCTCAGCTGAGTTTGTGCGTGGTGGTGCAAAAAACAAGCTAAGCGAAGCCAACCGTAAAAAGATACTCAATGCTTTTGTTGAAAGGAAAGACATTGAGCATTTTACCCGCCTGGTTACCAATGCCGATATTGCCCAAAATGACTATAATATTGCCATTAGCAGCTATGTAGAGCAAGAAGATACATCCGTAAAGGTGGATATTGAAGAATTGAACACCCACATTGCCGAAATTGTTGTACGCCAAAATAAACTGCGTACAGCAATTGATGAAATTGTAGCAGATTTAGAAGGAGGTACTGTATGAAAGAAGAGCAAAAAGGGGAGATTTTAATTTACCAGTCGGAAGAAGGTAAAACCAAAATCGAAGTTCGACTAGAAAATGAAACGGCTTGGCTTACCCAAAAAATGATGGCTGAGCTATTTCAAACAACACCTCAAAATATTACCATTCACCTTAAAAACATTTACGAAGAAGGTGAATTAAAGGAAGATGCAACTTGTAAGGATTCCTTACAAGTTCAAACCGAAGGCTCTAGGCGGGTTGAACGGAAACAACTGTTTTACAACCTTGATGCAATTATATCAGTTGGATATCGTATCAAGTCGCATATTGCCACCAAGTTCCGTATCTGGGCAACCGAACGCTTAAAAGAATACATAGTAAAAGGCTTTACGATGGACGATGACCGCCTTAAACAAATGGGCGGAGGCGTTTACTGGTACGAGTTGCTCAACCGTATTCGCGATATTCGTTCATCCGAAAAGGTTTTATACCGTCAGGTACTCGATTTGTACGCCACCAGCGTAGATTATAACCCCAATACACCCGAATCGGTTAAGTTCTTTAAAATTATACAAAACAAGCTACACTATGCGGCTCACGGTTCTACCGCTGCCGAAGTTATTTACCAACGTGCCAACAGCAACAGCCCTTTTATGGGTCTTACCGTTTTTGAAGGCGAACAACCCACCTCGAAAGATATTACGGTTGCTAAAAATTATTTAAACGCCGACGAGCTGAAAATTCTCAACAATTTGGTATCAGGGTATTTCGATTTTGCCGAAATACAGGCAATGAAGCGCAAGCCCATGTACATGACCGATTACATAAAACAATTAGATAATATTCTCTCTGCCACTGGCGAAAACTTATTGCAAAATGCGGGTACCGTAAGCCACCAGCAAGCCTTGGAAAAAGCCAAAGCCGAGTTCAAAAAATTTCAGGTTAAAACGCTATCAGCAGTCGAAAAGCACTACCTGGAGAGCATTAAGGGTTTACAAAAAAAGATTGATAAGAAAGGTACAAGCAATGAGTAAAATAGATACACTTATCGAGCAAGTTTGTCCTGAGGGGGTAGAATTTAAGGAATTGGGGGAAGTTGCAGTTATTGGTACTGGAAGTAGCAACGGAAACGAAGCAATAGAAAACGGAAAATATCCACTATTTGTTCGTTCAAAATTTATCAAAAGGATTAATACTTATGAGTTTGACGAAGAAGCAATTATAATTCCCGGTGAAGGTGGAATTGGCGAAATATTTCACTATATAAATGGGAAATATGCCTTACACCAGAGAGCATATCGAATTCACTTATTAAAAGGCGATATCTCTACTATGTTTGTTTATTATTATATGAAGTCAAATTTCAAAAAGTTTATTCTTCAAAAAGCTGTAAGTTCAACTGTTGGATCTATTCGTAAACCAATGATTGAAAAATTCCAAATCCCCATCCCCCCTCTCCCCATTCAGCAAGAAATAGTTGCCATTCTCGACAAGTTCACGCAACTGGAGGCGGAGCTGGAGGCGGAGCTGGAGGCGAGAAAAACGCAATATGAATACTACCGCAATGAGCTATTGAACTTTGAAGGGAAAGAGGTGGAGTGGAAAACGTTGGGGGAGGTTGGAACGTTTGTAAGGGGAAATGGTTTGCAGAAAAAAGATTTTACTGAAAGTGGAGTTGGTTGTATTCATTATGGACAAATATATACCTACTATGGTACTTTCACAGACAAGACAAAATCCTTCGTCTCAGAAGAATTGTCAAAGAAATTAAGAAAAGCACAAAAAGGCGATTTAATTATAGCAACCACAAGCGAGAATATTGAGGATGTTTGCAAAACAGTTGTTTGGCTTGGTGAAGAGGAAATTTGTATAAGCGGAGAAACCTATATTTTTAAGCACAATCAGAATCCAAAGTATTTAGCTTATTTTCTGCAAACACAAATGTTTTTTAATTTCAAAATACAAAATGTAACTGGAACAAAAGTTATTCGGGTACATGGAGATAAATTGAGAACCTTTAAAATCCCCCTTCCACCCCTTTCCGAACAGGAACGCATTGTTGCCATATTAGATAAATTTGATGCTTTGGTAAACGATATATCGGTGGGCTTGCCTGCTGAGATTAAGGCGCGCCGCAAGCAATACGAATACTACCGCGGAAAGCTGTTAAACTTTAAGAACGTAAACAATGGATAAATTCGCCCTTGTAGCCGAAAACCCCGAAAGCACGGTTGTTGCAGAATATCAACCTGGTTTCAGAAGAGAAATCTCCTATCAGTCGGAGGCTGCGCTCGAAAAGGCTTTTATTGAACAGCTGCAAACACAGGCTTACGAATATTTGCGCATCACTTCGGAAGATGAAATGATTACCAATTTGCGTTGCCAGCTGGAAATGCTAAACAACTACAAGTTTAGCAATACCGAATGGGAACAGTTTTTTAATAGTAAACTTGCCAATCAGAACAACAGCATTGCCGAAAAAACATCCATCATTCAGGAAGACCATATCCAACTCCTAGACCGAGATGATGGTACGGTTAAAAATATTTATCTTCTCGATAAAGACAATATTCACAACAACCGCTTGCAGGTGCTTAATCAGTATACAACAGATGCTGGGCAGAGAGAAAATCGTTACGATGTTACCGTTTTGGTAAATGGGCTACCCATGGTGCATATCGAGCTCAAAAAACGAGGTGTGGATATTAAAGAGGCATTTAACCAGATAAACCGTTACAGCCGCGAGTCATTCTGGTCGGGAAGCGGGCTGTTTGAGTATGTGCAGCTATTCGTTATATCCAACGGTACCTACACCAAATATTACAGCAATACCACACGGTTTGCACATATTAGAGAATTGGGTGATGGAACTATAAAAAAGGGGAAACGCACAAGCCATAGCTACGAGTTTACCTCGTGGTGGGCCGATGCTACCAACCGCCCAATTATAGACCTAATGGATTTTGTTCGCACATTTTTTGCCAAGCATACACTGCTTAATCTGATTACAAAATACTGTGTTTTCACTTCCGAAAAGCTTATGCTGGCTATGCGTCCGTACCAAATTGTAGCTACCGAGCGTATTTTGGCAAGGATAAATGTTTCCAACAACTATAAAAAATATGGCACAATAGAAGGGGGAGGCTATATCTGGCACACTACCGGAAGTGGCAAAACCCTCACTTCGTTTAAATCTGCTCTGCTAGCAAGCAAATTACCCTTTATTGATAAGGTGCTGTTTGTGGTTGATAGAAAAGACCTTGACTATCAAACCATGAAGGAGTATGATAAATTTGAGAAAGGAGCTGCCAACAGCAATACCAGCACAGCCATTCTTACAAAACAGCTCGAAGACCCAAATGCACGGATTATTATTACCACCATACAAAAATTATCCATACTAATAAAGAAACAGAAAAACCATATCTCTTTTAGTCAGCATATAGTTATAATTTTTGATGAGTGCCACCGCTCACAGTTTGGCGATATGCACAGGGCAATTACCAAGACCTTCAAAAAGTACCATCTGTTCGGTTTTACTGGAACACCTATTTTTGCAGTTAACTCAAGCAGTGGCAGCCGTCCCGATTTACGCACCACCGAGCAAGCCTTTGGCGAGAAGCTGCACACCTACACCATAGTAGATGCCATTACCGATAAGAATGTGCTACCGTTCCGTATTGATTACATCAGCACCATGAAGGAGCAGGAGAATATACGCGATGAAAAGGTGTGGAATATCGATAGGGAAAAGGCGCTCGCTGCCCCCGAGCGGATAAGCAATATTGTAACCTATATCCGCGAACACTTTGACCAGAAAACCAAGCGCAACAGCTTATACAAGCTAAAAGACCGCAGGCTGGCCGGTTTCAACTCTATTTTTACGGTTACCTCCATTGATGTAGCTAAAAAATATTATGCAGAGTTTCAAAAGCAAATGGACGGGCTGCCAAGCGATAAGCAGCTAAAGGTGGCTACCATTTACAGCTATGGGGTTAACGAGGACGACCCAGAATTGGATGGAATTATTGAAGATGAAAACCCTGAAGATACCAGCAAGCTAGACCAAAGCTCGCGGGATTTTCTGGAATCGGCAATTCAGGATTACAATAAGATGTTCAAAACTAATTTTGATACGTCAAGCGATAAGTTTCAGAACTACTATAAAGACGTTTCGGAACGAGTAAAAGAGCGTGAATTAGACCTGCTCATTGTTGTAAATATGTTCCTCACGGGCTTTGATGCAACCACCCTAAACACGCTTTGGGTAGATAAAAACCTGCGTTTGCACGGACTGTTACAAGCCTTTTCGCGCACCAACCGCATACTTAACTCGGTAAAAACGTTTGGCAATATTGTTTGCTTCCGTAATCTGGAAAAAGCAACCAACGAAAGCATCGCCCTATTTGGCGATAAGGAGGCTGGTGGGGTTGTACTACTCAAAACATACGATGAGTATTACAATGGCTATAAAAAGGGCGATAAAGACATTACGGGCTATGCCGACTTGGTTAACGAATTGCAAGAGAAATTCCCTATTGGTGAGCCAATTATCGGGGAGCAAAACCAAAAGGATTTCATCAAACTATACAGTGCCATTCTAAAAGTAAAAAACATACTTACCACATTCGATGAGTTTGCAGGCAATGAAATTTTAACCGAGCGTGATGTGCAGGATTATCATAGTATGTATATCAACCTTTACAATGATTTTAGGAACCAGAACAAGGGCGATAACGAAAATGTGAATGATGACATAGTCTTTGAAATGGAGCTGATTAAACAGGTCGAAATCAACATTGATTATATCCTGGCTCTTATTAAAAAATACCACGAGGGGCATTTAAAAGACAAGGAAATTGTAATCAGCATCAACAAGGCTATTGATTCAAGTATAGAACTTCGCAATAAGAAGGAGCTTATCATACAATTTGTCGATTCACTAACACCCACAACCAATGTAGATGATGATTGGCACTCTTTTATTCATGTAAAAAAACTGGAAGAGTTAAACAGCATTATTACAGCCGAAAATCTGAATAAGGATGAAACGTACAAGTTTATAACCAACGCTTTTCGCGATGGCTATGTACAAACATCAGGTACTGCAATAAGCAAAGTTATACCCCCAGTTTCACGCTTTACCCCAACAGGCGACCGCACAAAGAAGCGAGAATCAGTACTCGGAAAACTCAGCGCATTCTTTAATAAGTTTTGGGATATATCGGGTGGGGTGTTTATGAAAAACTAGAAAACTATCTTCTGAAAGGTTAAAATATAATGTAAGGCAGTGAATCTTGCCTTGCATTTTTATTATAAGGTAAAGTCGCCAATGACTGATTTCTAAATTTCAACATATTGCACACATTGTCAGTAGTATAACATTTATGTTGTGTTGATAACTAAGCTAAAATGTCTATTACTTCAACAGCCTTTATAGTGTATTATAGGGGCTTAGTAGCTATTTTTACAAAAAGCAAAAGGTCAGATGCGACCTGACCTTTTGTTGAAAGAAGTTTTTATAATCCGCGAGCTAAATGGTTTAGAATCTATGCCCGCACAACATTTTGTAAATATATGAAAAAAAGAAAGGGAAAGTCAAGGAAGAGGAAGAAAAGATTTAGAGTATTTCATGAATTAATTCCATTATTAATGGTAGTTAAATTACTTTTTGAAACCATTAATTCAACGGGTTTTATGAAATAAAAAAACCAGACTCTAAAAGATAAACGAGCCTGGCTTAGTATAAATAGGTTAAACAGTTTTGAGACAACGAATATAGCCTATCTAAACTAAAAAGCAAAAAGAAAGTTTATCTGCTAGGAGTAAGCCACTCCAATTGTCTAATGTCAAAAACTTATAGATATGGCAAAGACAGAAAAAGGAAAGAAGATTGTAACCGTTAAACCCCATACTAGGGAACAGGGCGGAAAAACAATCAAGGTGCCAGGTCATAGAAGATCTACACCTAATTAATGCCAAAGGGGGAACAATGATTCCCCCTTTTTTTTATTTGGTTTGTCATAGAATAAACAAACGAAAAATACATAAAATGGCAGATTATATTTATAATGCTGGCAAAAGAGAAAAAGTGTTACTCCTAACCACGTTGTAATTTTTCCCTCAAGTCTTTCAACCTAACAGCAGCCTGAAAATTATCAATCTTAATATAGGTTAGAAATGCTGTGGCTGTTTTGTGTCCAGATATCTTCATTAGTTCTTCGGCAGGGAAGCCTGAAAGATACATATTGGTGCAAAATGACCTTCGGCAAGTATGTGAGTGTATTAATTCATGCTTTTTAAATTCCTGTTTCACATAGTTTGTCCCTTTCTTTCGGACTATGATATGGGGCTGATCAATACCTGCAAGAGCTCCTATCTTCTTTATCTCTCGGTTAAACTCATTTAGTGGTATTTTAGGTAGTTGTAGGTTATACTTATCAATAATACTAGGAATATAATCAATTAAGGGTACTGTTACAGGTTGATTAACCTTTTTTTGAGTTAATTGTATTACACCAAGATTCAAGTCAATATTTGCTGGTGTAATAGCTGACAGGTCAGAATATCGCAAACCCGTATAGCATCCTACTATAAAAAGGTCTCTCACCTTATCCTGAATTTTATTTTGAGAAAGGTCGAGTTCATAAATCCTTTTCAGTTCTGCCTCTGTTAGATATATATGGTCAACCTGCTCTTCAATTCTCTTAAAAGCTTTGAGGTCAACCTCTGGAATAATCTTCTTCTCTGCCCTGTTCCTTACAAACGCCTTCAGATTCTTTATCTGCTTGCCAACAGTATTATTCTTAAGTCCAATTGTACCATCTTTAAGTTTTACCTTGTAGGATAGGTAGTCTAAAAACTCATCGTAAAAAGTTGAATTTAGAGCACTAAATGTAATTGGTTGAGAAGAATGCTCTTTAAATCCATTCAAATGTTTTTTCAGAGAATTGTAATCTTTTATTACATCACGAGTAACTCTGTTTGTTTTCTCTTCGATATACTTATCAAGCTGCTCAAATAAATCGACCCTTTTACTCTTAAAATCATATTCCCTGTTCTTGGCTAGTTCTAATAGTACAAAGTTTATTGTTGGCTCAACAAGATTTTCTTTAGCATAGGTTAGGATATTACTAAGTCTCCCTGTAAGCGAAATAATTTCATCGTTTATTTCATTGAATTCTGGACAAGCCTTTTTGATATAATTTCTCTTAAAATCCCAATATTCATGGGCAATTGAATAACCAATGGGGATAAGGGTTCTCTTCGTTCTGTCGTAATTATAACGTATGTAAATTGGAATTTCGCCAGTTTTTGTGTTGTAACCTGGCTTAACAAAGGGGTGAAACCGTTTCATTTGCTAGGATTTTTAATGCTACAACTGTGTTGCATTTGTGTTGCAAATTAGAGAAAACTTAGATAAAAGCAAGTAAAACAGGAAAAAATATTTTTATATATATCTGATTATATGCAATATACATAAAGTGGTGTAAAGTGAAGTAAGGTTTTGAGCGTCTCGTCCGGACCGCTTAAAAGCCTTAGCAATTGCTAGGGCTTTTTTTTGTAGGTACTTACTCCTAACGGAACTATAAAGAACACGCTTAAATTACCCGCTCCCCCTAGCCTCTCTACTTTTTCAACAATACCATAAAACCGTTCTTTAGTGTACTCTTAGTTTTGGCTTTGTGTTCTATCCAATTCACTTAATACAGCCAAATCATTATCCCAAAAAACTTTAATCAAGTACAATGACCTACCCCTTCACATTCAACTGTTTTTTTTATCGATCACATGCTTACATCGAGTTCCAATTAATTAAACTTTTAAAATAGATACGATTTCTATTTAAACTTATAATTGGCGCTTAGCCCAACAATAATGAGACTTTTAAAGATTTTTAGCCACTATTTGCCTCCACAATAAATACTCAAATTGTTAGCAATTATTAATTAATGTTTTTGACTTTGTTTGTGAGTAAGTCTTCCTGCTATCTTTAACTATTTTGGTAGTATAAGCGCAAGTGTTAGATGAAAAAAAGTAGTTTGCAAACAATTTCAGAGAATATAGTTGATACAACTATGCATCAAATTATCAACGAATTAACGTGTTTAAAACTATATAATGATTTTTAAGTATATACGTTACGTCTTAACTTCGTTTACCTATCTTTGGCAATTAAATTGGCCATTGGATTTTAATTTGAAGTAAAGCATGACTAAAAAGATATTTGCAAGAGCCTGTTTCTTGCTTTTTTTATTTATTACTGTTGGCTTAAATATCACAAAAGCCGATGTACAATCCCCTCAAGATTCCATAAAAAAAATCCTTCCCACACTTAAGGGTGAGCCTCGTTTACAGGCACTAGTGGATATTTACACCCTAATTGCCATGGGCGATGATTTTGAGGCAGAACTTGCAGCGCTAGAGAATTTGCGCAACGAGGCTTCCAAGCAAGGCAACGCCGATTTTGAAGGACAAGCCCGCCTAAAGCAAGTTTTTTGCTTCTACAACTACAACGCATTCGATAGCCTTGAAATGGTGTTGCCAAACCATCTTGAATTTATGGCACAGCACGAGCAATGGGATTATTACTACAATAGTTGGGAGGCTAAAATTGAGATGCTTTTGTATGCTGATAAAACCCAAACCGCACTCAAAGAGACCCAACTGATGTACGACGATGCCAAAACCCGTAATAACAATTATGGTTTGGGTGTGTCGACGCATTCGCTTGGCATAATATACCAAACGCTGCAACGCTACGACTTGGCCATAAAATCTTTTAATGAAGCCGTTGAGCGACTCACCAAGGAGAAGGATATTAGCCTACTACTAAACACATACAATGTTTTGTCCGAAACCCTCGATGCCGACCAAAAGTACACTCAAATGCTTGCCGTGGCGGAGAAATGGAAAGCCACCATTGACGATTATAAACGCGGAGCCGAAGAACGTGGGATAACGCCAATGCTCAATGGGCGCTATTTGTATTGCTACTTGGCACTTACTGTTGCTCATTTTCAAACTGGGAACACCGAACAAGCGGAGCAGTATATGCGCATTTCGGAGGAACTTGCCAAAGGGCGTGGTATGGTATCACAATTTAAGCTGTTGCATATTCAAACTCGGCTATACGAACATTTAGAAGATTACGATAAAGCCATTGCTTTCGCTGACACAAACTACCAAAGAGTAATCGATTTTGGCGATAGTGTAAGTGCGCTAACTGTGCTAGAGAACAAAGCCCGCATACTACGAAAAGCAGGCAAAGGAATGGATGCCGCTTTAGCTTATGAGTATGTAATGGCGGCCAAAGATTCGCTTCGCAACCTCGACATGGCTGCTCAGCTTGATGAACTTCGTACTATGTATGAAGTGGATCAATTGATATTAAAAAAGAAAATTACAACGTCACGGTTGATAATTTTATTTGTAATAAGCATCTTTTTAGTCTTGTTGCTTGTGGGGTACATATTTTATACCCGCCGATTAAATAGAAAGAATAGGGTTTTATACGAAAAAATTCGTAGAGCCCAGCAAGTCGAAACCCAAGCGGAGAAAATTCTTAGAGAAGTTCCTGAAAACACCCTAAGCAAAGAGCAGGCGCTATTTCGCGAACTAAACAAGCTGCTTTCTGAAAAACTTTCTTTTACCAACCCTAAATTATGTCGCAAAGAACTCTCTGAAATGTTGGGAACCAATGTTACTTATTTGAGCACCGCCATTAAAGAGTGCGCAAAGGGAATGACTATTACCGAATATATTAACAGAGTGCGCTTGGTGCACGCCGGCAACTTGCTTATTGAGGCTCCTCAACTTCCGGTTGATGCTGTGGGCGAAGAGTCGGGTTTTAACTCCCGTTCAACCTACTACCGACTTTTCCGCGACTACTACGGTATGTCGCCCACTGAATTCCGACAAATTTCCAAACAAAAAAGTAAAAAAATTATTCCGTAAGTTGCCGCTGTAGCCCATCGCTGCCGCACGATTCCATCGTGTGGCTTTACCGTTTAAATAGCAATATTAGTCCTTCCTTTTCTTAGTTACCACACGACAGAGTCGTGCGGTAGCGCCAACCGTAATCCAAAATACTAAAGTGTTACCGTACCGCCGCTGCTGCACGATTCCATCGTGTGGCTTAAGTACTATTAGTCCTTCCTTTTCTTGGTTACCACACGACAGAGTCATGCGGTAGCGCCAACCGTAATCCAAAATACTAAAGTGCTCCCGTACCGCCGCTGTAGCCGTCTCAAAATCACATTTTGATGACGGCTACTTTTTTTGTTGTATTTTAATATCTAAGAATATATTTCCTGTATTTCTCTCAACATTTCTGTTTTTTTGATTGAAAAAGAGGTTTTCCTCC
>JAQUJY010000062.1 GCA_028680705.1 Bacteroidales bacterium | reverse complement strand
ATCATTGTTGTCCGATAAAAAATTAAGAGCAGGAAGATAGTAATATCTTCCTTGCTCTTTTTGTAGTTTTGTTTTTCACCACAAAAAATAAACTACATGGATAAAAGTACACATTTTTTTGGAACCTCCGTTTTCGGACAGCTGATTTCCTTAATTGACCCAAAGATCATATCAAAGAGTACCCAAAGGCATAAATCAGATAGGTATATCAAGAAGTTTAAAACTAAGGATCATTTGATTAGTATGCTGTTTTGCTCGCTTGCAAAATGCGCTTCTTTAAGAGAAGTGTCTGGCGCTATGCTGGGATTATCGGGAAAGACAAAGCATTTTCAGCTAAACCACATCCCCAAAAGGAGCACCCTGTCCGATGCCAATAAAAGAAGAAGTGCCGATGTTTTTGGATGTATCTATAATGAGCTGCTCAGGCAGTACGGTCATCACATATCGGACAGCAGGATAAAGGACGTGATAAAGAAGCAGGTAGAGATTATTGACAGCACTACCATAAGCCTTTTTAAGGATATCCTCAAATGCGTTGGGCGCAAACCGCTAAATGGGAAGGTGAAAGGGGGCATCAAACTCCACGCCGTGATGAATGTTGATGAGGCAGTCCCCAAAATGACCTGGTTCAGCAGCGCTGCCACGCACGACCATATGCTTTTAGAGAAGCTCAAGCCGAATTCAAATACCATCTATGTTTTTGACAAGGGTTACAATGATTACAAGGCTTTCAAAAGGTTTACCGAAGCCAGTACGGGATTCGTGACCCGCATAAAGGATAACGCTGCCTATGATATTGTTCAGGAAAATGAGATCGACGAGAGCATACACTGCGGTGTTGAGAAAGACGAGCTCATCACCATAATGGTCAAAGAGAACAACCAAGAAACCCCCTTAAAATTAAGGAAGGTACAGTTTTACGACAGGGTGCTGAAGCGTCGGTTTGAATTTCTTACGAACCTTTTTGAGATGAGAGCGGATTTAATTGCTGGGCTATATAAGCTAAGGTGGCAGATAGAGCTACTTTTTAAACAGCTAAAACAGAACTTTCCGCTTAAGTATTTTCTTGGGGATAACGAGAATGCGATTAAAATACAGATATACTGTGCCCTAATCGCTAACCTTTTAATGACGGTTATCCAGAAAATGGTAAAACGCAGCTGGGCATTTTCTAACCTGGTAAGTTTCTGTAAAATTCACCTGTTCAATTACATTCATTTGTTACGTTTTTTAGAAAACCCAGATAAGGACTGGCAGAAAACGTATGATGAACTAATGCAGCCCTCATTATTCTGAGGGGCTTACTTTCTAAAAACCTAGAATGCCAATATGCAAATCGCTTGTTTTCAAATAGTTGAATTTAACTGAAATCAAATTTGAGTTTTTATCGGACGGTAATGAATAAGAATAAAATAATTCGCAAACACGCCAATACAAATCGGCACTAATTACTAAAAAATGCATTTTTCGCTTTCTCGCGAAGATTGGCAGCCAAACTTGAAACCTCATCAACCGAAAGTGCGGCATCGTTTGTTAACGTATTAGTTTGCTCAAAATGCTTGTAAGCATCATTTATATTAGTTATAATCGTTTCGAGCACAACCTTCATATTGTTAAGATGCGGCAATATTTTCACCGCCTCTTCGCCCGAGCTGTCAGCCAGTTTCCGCACCTCAGAGGCCACAACAGCAAAGCCCTTACCCGCTTCGCCTGCCCTTGCTGCCTCTACAGCAGCGTTAAGGGAAAGTATGTTTGTTTGTTTTGATATAGCCTTTATAGCCTCCACAATGTTTTCAAATTCATCAATTACATTCAAATCCTTATTTACACTACCAACAATTAATTTGAATTTTTCGTTAATCTCATTCGAATTTCGGGAAACCTCATTAATATTCTTACTTATTGAATTTATTGAAATATCAATCTGCTCAATTGACGATGAAACACTATTGCCAATACTATTTAACGTATCGAGCATATAGTGGTGACAATTCTCTTTACGGTTTAATCCGTTATAAATAGCAATTGCCATATCCCTACAAGTACCATAACCACATGAATTGCAATTAAACAAATCTTTTTCTTCGTACTTGTTCATTGAGGTATAAATAGATTTTAACGTTACCTCATCGGGAACTTTTAGGGTGTTTAACTCCGACAAATCTTCGTACTTCCTTTCATATAAATCCGATTTCCAGTACGATTTAATAACCTTCCTGAGTTTACGTTTACCCAAAAATGCTTTAATCCCTTTTTTTGAAACCGAATATTCTGCCTGCTGCTCCAGTTTACGCTGCTCAACAAAAAACTCAACCTCATCGAGCGATTTATACTGATTAACCGTACCAGGGCCTCCATTGCACCCCATATTACAGTTTAAACAATCAATAAGCAAGGGTGCCTTCGAATTGGAAATTTGCTCAGCTAAATTTTCAAAATACTTGTATACAACTTCGGGCCCTTCAATTTTACGGGTTAAATTTACAATAATGGGTAACTCACGCTCTGCGGTACGCAGTAACCCTCCGGGAGTAGAAAAGAGTACAGCTCGTTCAGCCAAAGGGTTATCGTACTCGGATTCAGGAAAAGTTGACAAATTAATCCTTTCATTCTCAATAATACCATGCAACGACTTCATGGTAACGTTGTAATTACCCAAACCTGTTTCCTGAAACTCTCTACGCTTAGCCAAACAAGGCGAAACAACCATAACCTTATGATTGCTATACTGCGGATAAAACTCTTTTACCATTTTAATGGTATGAAGCATTGGGCTATCAGCAGGTGCTAAGTATTGAATTAGTTCGGGATGGTATATTTGAATATAAGTTACAATTGCTGGGCATGGTTGAGCAATTACGCACTTAGGATTATTCGACTTAATATGATTAAGGTACGACTGTACGGTTAACTCAGCGCCAAAACTCACATCGAAAACAGCCTTAACGCCCCAATGTTTAAGTAAACTATTTAGCTGAAGGTACTGATTTGGAAAATTTGCAGCAACAGCTGGTGCTACAATTGCAATTATGTTTACACCAGTATTCAGGTCGTGAATAAATTCGTTGGTATCATCGCAGTATATTCGAGCTCCATGGGTACACGCCTCAACACAATTTCCGCAACCTATACACATGTCAGAATTAACGTTTACGTGGTCTCCACTACCATCGTTACAAAACTTAACCGGACATACTGCTATACATGCATGACAATTCACGCATTTTTCTTCATCAACAATAAAAACATTTGGTAACCTCTTCATTTTTAGTTCAAAACTATATATTTTTTTTAAAAAAAACAAGATAAAACTGTCGTTCGAAGTATAATTTTTAATCACTGTTGTCCGATAAAAAATTAAGAGCAGGAAGATAGTAATATCTTCCTTGCTCTTTTTGTAGTTTTGTTTTTCACCACAAAAAATAAACTACATGGATAAAAGTACACATTTTTTTGGAACCTCCGTTTTCGGACAGCTGATTTCCTTAATTGACCCAAAGATCATATCAAAGAGTACCCAAAGGCATAAATCAGATAGGTATATCAAGAAGTTTAAAACTAAGGATCATTTGATTAGTATGCTGTTTTGCTCGCTTGCAAAATGCGCTTCTTTAAGAGAAGTGTCTGGCGCTATGCTGGGATTATCGGGAAAGACAAAGCATTTTCAGCTAAACCACATCCCCAAAAGGAGCACCCTGTCCGATGCCAATAAAAGAAGAAGTGCCGATGTTTTTGGATGTATCTATAATGAGCTGCTCAGGCAGTACGGTCATCACATATCGGACAGCAGGATAAAGGACGTGATAAAGAAGCAGGTAGAGATTATTGACAGCACTACCATAAGCCTTTTTAAGGATATCCTCAAATGCGTTGGGCGCAAACCGCTAAATGGGAAGGTGAAAGGGGGCATCAAACTCCACGCCGTGATGAATGTTGATGAGGCAGTCCCCAAAATGACCTGGTTCAGCAGCGCTGCCACGCACGACCATATGCTTTTAGAGAAGCTCAAGCCGAATTCAAATACCATCTATGTTTTTGACAAGGGTTACAATGATTACAAGGCTTTCAAAAGGTTTACCGAAGCCAGTACGGGATTCGTGACCCGCATAAAGGATAACGCTGCCTATGATATTGTTCAGGAAAATGAGATCGACGAGAGCATACACTGCGGTGTTGAGAAAGACGAGCTCATCACCATAATGGTCAAAGAGAACAACCAAGAAACCCCCTTAAAATTAAGGAAGGTACAGTTTTACGACAGGGTGCTGAAGCGTCGGTTTGAATTTCTTACGAACCTTTTTGAGATGAGAGCGGATTTAATTGCTGGGCTATATAAGCTAAGGTGGCAGATAGAGCTACTTTTTAAACAGCTAAAACAGAACTTTCCGCTTAAGTATTTTCTTGGGGATAACGAGAATGCGATTAAAATACAGATATACTGTGCCCTAATCGCTAACCTTTTAATGACGGTTATCCAGAAAATGGTAAAACGCAGCTGGGCATTTTCTAACCTGGTAAGTTTCTGTAAAATTCACCTGTTCAATTACATTCATTTGTTACGTTTTTTAGAAAACCCAGATAAGGACTGGCAGAAAACGTATGATGAACTAATGCAGCCCTCATTATTCTGAGGGGCTTACTTTCTAAAAACCTAGAATGCCAATATGCAAATCGCTTGTTTTCAAATAGTTGAATTTAACTGAAATCAAATTTTAGTTTTTATCGGACGGTAATGAATTCAAATATAAAACTTATTTTTTCCGTTTGCTCTTTATCTCCTTCTTCTTTTATATTCCAAGTTTCTGTATTGTTGATATTTCGTGTTTTTTCGTTGCTTGCTGGTAACTATGTAAATAGATATGCCAGATCATTTAACAAAGATAAAGAACTGCCAAGGTTCAATATCCATTATCTCTCCAATTTCGAGTTCAACCGCTTCATCACTAAATAATTCTGTATAAGTTCCAGCAAAAACATCGCCTTTTAGTTCTATGCTTTGCCTGAGATTAGATAGGTTAAATACTGCAAATATTTTATCGGTTTCATTCTCGCGAGTAAATGCAAAAATATTTACATCGTTGCTGGTTTTAACCCTAAACATATCAGCTCCTTTATCAGCAGCAAAAAGAGCAGTATTCTCTATTTTTAGGTTAATTAATTTTTTGTAAAGATTTGTATACTCGTCACTTGAAGTCCAGTCAATCAAATCCTTTTCAAAAAACTTGAGCATACGGTTAAAGCCTACTTCTTGGCCGTTATAGATTAAGGGCACACCAGGGATAGTAAATGAAAGTGCGGCAAACGATTTTGCAGCTTTTGGCCCCATGCGTTCGAACTCTGTACCAGCCCAGCTATTCTCGTCGTGGTTACTGGTAAAATGCATCCTAATGGTGTTTTTGGGATATTCAGCAATTTCTCTTTGGAAGTATTCCTCAATATCGAGAACGGTCTTTTTTCCTTGTGCAATCTTGTTCATTATATGATGGAATTCCCATCCATAGTCGGTGTCAAAGGCATACTCCTGTAGTTCAATTGCATCAGCCTCAGCTAACATGAAGACAGGCTTAATAGCATCTAGTTCGGCCCTGGCTCTGTTCCAGAAATCGGTAGGAACCATTGCCGCTACATCACATCGATAACCATCGATGTTTGTTTCCTCTACCCAGAATTTAAGAGCATCAACCATGTATTCCCTAAGCTCCTGGTTGTCGTAGTTAAGCTGTGCTACATCAGTCCAATCGAAGGGAGAAAGAATATTTCCAACCGAATCTTTGGCGAACCATTCGGGATGATCATAGACTAGCTGATTGTCATGCGAGGTATGATTCGCTACCCAGTCGATAATCACCTTCATGCCAAGTTCATGGGCTTTACGTACCAAGCGTTTAAAGTCATCCATTGTTCCAAATTCAGGGTTAATCCCTTTGTAGTCCTTTATGGAGTAGTAGCTTCCAAGTGTTCCTTTTCGCTCAAGTTCACCAATTGGATAAATGGGCATAAGCCATAAAATTTTTATGCCAAGATCGTTTAATCGTGGCAGGTGCTCTTCGAAGGCTGCAAACGTGCCCTCGGGTGTGTACTGGCGAATATTTACTTCGTATATTGTAGCGTTGTAAATCCAATCGACATGCTCAACCTTAAAAGGTTGTTTGTCGGGTTTTACTGTTGGATTACACGATGCAAAGCTAAGTGCAGCGCATAAAAGCAGTGCAAATGCAAAATTTTTAATTTTAAGGTTTAATGTTATCAACATGATTATAAGGTATATGGTTAGTTTATTTCATTCGTTTGCACATAAATCATTAATATTTCATAGCGATGCTTAATCTGTGGCAAATCTTTTTTAGTACATTTGCTAATATGTAGGATAACGATTGTTAAAAATACGACATTTAAAAAACACTTCAAATAAACTCGTGTTTTATACCTAAAAATTACAACAATCGATAGAGTTTTTTAATCAATTATATTTATTTTTTATGAAAAGAGTGCTTGTAGCAACCGGTGGGGGCGATTGTCCTGGTTTAAATGCTGTGATAAGAGCAGTTGTGAAACGTGCAGAACAGGAGCGCGACTGGGAAGTAATTGGAAGTATAGAATCGTTTAATGGTATCTTAAGAGAGCCTACAGAGATAAGGGTGCTTGATGAGAAGGCCGTTGCTGGTATTCATGTGCAAGGAGGAACCATTATTGGGTCGACTAACAAAGGAGGACCTTTTGCATGGCCAATTAAGAATAAGGATGGTTCATGGGATTATGCAGATAGATCGGATGAAATGATTCGAAAGTTGCAATATCTTGGTGTTGATGCTGTTATTAGCGTTGGAGGAGATGGGTCGCAAAGAATCTCGCAAGGACTATTCGAAAAAGGATTGAATGTTATCGGTGTACCAAAAACTATTGATAACGATTTGCTTGCCACCGATTTTACTTTTGGATTTCAATCTGCAGTGCAGGTTGCCACCGAAGCAGTTGACAAACTTGTTACCACTGCAGCAAGCCATAACAGGGTTCTTGTGCTTGAGGTAATGGGACGAAATGCAGGATGGATTGCTCTTCATGCTGCTATTGCTGGAGGAGCGGAGGTATGCCTAGTTCCTGAAATACCCTACGATTTGAATAAAATACTAGAAAAACTTAAATCGCGCTACAGTAGGGGCAAGGGCAATGCTATTGTTGTGGTTTCCGAAGGTGCTATGCCTAAGGGTGGTGAAGTGGTTGGTGTAAAGAGTACCGAAGTAGGGTATGAACATATACGACTGGGTGGAATTGCCCATAAACTTTCATACGATTTAAAGGAGGCAGGTTTTGAGGCAGATATGCGCGAAACCGTTCTCGGACACCTACAACGTGGTGGTGTTCCTGTTGCTTACGACCGTATTCTTGCTTCGCAATTTGGTGTAAAGGCTTTTGAAATGGTGCTTAAGGGCGAGTTTGGGAAGATGGTTGCATACCGTCATCCCGATATTATTGCAGTGCCTTTAACTGAGGCTTTGGATAGGCCAAACTTTGTTAATCCTGATTGCAGCTTGGTTAGAACGGCTCGAGGGCTTGGAATATCTTTCGGAGACTAGTAGTAAACCAAATGATATATTTTGAATAAGCCTGCCTTTGTGGTGGGCTTTTCTATTTAGATTCAATGCTGAATTGAACAGTACATAACTTGCGCTTATCAGAATCTCTAGTAATTTCTGATATTAGTGTTCGTTCGTCTGTCTTAGTTGTTATAATACTACACATTTCATCGCAAAATCCTTCGGCTAGGTAGTTAATGCTTAGCTCACAAATACGGTTTTTAAGGTAAAAATCCATTGGGAATGAGTTAATTGCCCATTCAATGTATTTTGTGTTATTTATATGGCCATTTACATCAATATCCGCTATGCGGGGTATTATTTTATAATTTGAAAAGGGTGTTCCGCTACTAACTTTAATTTTTTGAGCATTATCTTCTGTGGCTCTAAAACTCTCGCATAATGGCATACGCTCCTTAAATGTATTGGGCCGCTTAGGGCGTCGGCTTTCAATATCAACAATTAGCCAGCTTGAGGTAGCGCTAATTAGCCTTTTGTTATCCTCACTGTCAACCGTAAAATCTCTAAGCGCAAAAGCACCCTCAGTACCGCTAGGCCAAGTTGTTAGTGTAATACTATCAGTCCATTTGGGCATTTTGTGAATTTCTGCATGAATTCGAGAGAGCACCCAGAAAAGTCCTTGGTTGTCCAAATCATTATATCCAAATCCATTTATTGATGCATGTTCCCATGCAACTTCCTGAAAAAGCAAGAATAGCGATGGGATTGATAGTTCACCCCTTAAATCAGTAAAGTATGATGTTATGGGTACTTTTTTTACTAAAAATTTATTGGAGTTGTTCGGTTCCATTATGCGGCTTTTAAATCTGAGTTGAGATGCTGTTGTACCAATAAATATAGTGGATTGCTAAAAAATATATTCATTGGTAAAAACGGACTGTTAAATATCCTTTAGTAAGTGTTCTAGGCCGTTTAGCCTAATCTCGTACATTGTATGTAGCATTGCACCCAGTTTACCGCTGGGAAATCCTTTCTGATTAAACCAAACCAAATAGCCCTCGGGAAGTTTGTATATAAGCTGACCCTTATACTTTCCAAAGGGCATTTTTACTGTTTTTAGGCTTTTCAGAATATTCCTATTGTCATCGTTCAGGTAGATGTTTTCCATTAAATTAAGGGTTTTTTACGCATCTCTTTCTTATCGGATTGTGATTTCTTAAGGTTCAACCTTTTTTCCTTGGATGCTCTTGTAGGCTTGGTAGGACGTCGTTTCTTTTTTACTTTTAGGCCATTGGCCAAAGTTTTGTAAAATTTCTCAATGCATAGCTGTTTGTTGGCAAGCTGAGTTCTCTCTTCTTGCGATACAATTATTAGTTCACCATCGCCGGTTAGCTTATTCGCCAGCTTATCCAAAAGTATACTCTTCTCATTATCGGTAAGTATCTGCGAGGTGGCAACATCAAACCTAAGCTCAACCTTTGTGTTAACCTTATTCACATTCTGCCCACCAGCACCACCACTTCTACTTGCCGTAAAGGTGAGTTCGGGTAAAAAATCTCTATCACGTATTTTGTTATCCAGCATTGTGTTAATTGATGCAAAAATTAATTTGTATTGATATTTAAGGTGTTACAGTTGGTAAGGTATAAGTATGCTCAAAACTGTATCAGAAAACCTTATTCGGGGCTAATTTAGTGCTTTTGGCTTAATGTTTTTTTAGAATGGGTAAAAGAAATTTTATTGCAAGAATTCATCACAAAATAAACTCGAAAAGCCAATTCGAGTTTTTTGCGTTGGCCTTTCACGCATCACCGTTCAGCCTTAAAAATTAGAAAAAAGGAAACATTCCTGTCCGGTAAAATAGTACATTTTGGGATAAACAATTCGTGTTGCGATTGGCATCTGGTAGTTTTCGAGTGAGGCGGACGCAGACTTGAACTTCTTTGCTTACTTTCTGCTTTCAAGAGAAGAAAGTAAGTGGAGTCTGGGGCAAGGCCCCGGATCTAAGATATGGGTGATTTGACCAGTAAAAGCAAGGTTCCTCAATTGATGCGATTTTTTTATCGGACAACAATGAAACAGAAATAAACAATTCTGCATATACCTTCAACACTCTAATTATTTAGCTGAATTACAAATAGTTGCACGGATAAGCTGTCGTAACGGGTGATTTGCAGTCTTTTTCTCCATCAGAAAATGTTTTTTTCTTGTAAAAATATATCCGCTTACACCGACCGTATTTTGATATGCTGCTTGTATGCCTTCTAACGACTGGGAAGGCTTCAGCGTAAATGGTCTAAATAGATAATCGGCTAGTTTATCAAACCACTTATCCATTTTAATCATCTTTGTATTCATAACACCAGGGTCAACTCCGTTGATGTATATGTTGGGATATCGCTCTGCCATATCAGCTGTAAAAACAGAAAGTGCCAGCTTAGATTTAGAATAATTACCCAATCTAGTATATGAGTTAGGATTACCTTTTAAAAAATCCGATTCTATATCCACATGCTTTCTGGTAAGTGAAACCACATTTACAATAGAGCCTTTGTGAGCTACAATACTTGCTAATATTTCGGCTAATCTTGCAGGCGCATAAAAGTTGACTGCCATGTTCATTTCTATACCTTCCGCATTTGTTTGATAGCTGCCAAACATTGAGCCGGCATTATTAACAAGAACTCTAATGGGTAGATTTAACGATTTTATTCTAGTAGCTAATTCATCAACTGAAGAAGATGATGAAAGGTCTGTTAGAAAAATAGCATAATCATTACGCAATAATCCCAGTGACTCAACACACCCCCTTAATTCTTCTGCTCTGTCTTTGTTGCGGCAACATAAAATAGGGTATAAGCCCTTATCATTAGCGGCCAAAGCTGTAAAATACATTGAGATTTCTTTACCAAGCCCACCGGTTGCTCCTGTAACTATTAATAGTTCTTTTCTTGCCATGTTTACTTCTGAAATCTCTTCAATGACCATGTTTTATCATTATACTATTGTACAAATGTTTTTGAAGTTAAATACCCAATTCCTTAATTATCTTCTTAGGTAGTTCTTCCTTAACATGCAAACAACAGCGCATGTCGATGCTGTACATTCTTGCCATGCAATAGTTGTTATGGTCACATTCGCAAAAACAGGTACCTTCTTTCATTCTGTTCACAAAATCGGGCATACTTATAAATGCTCGTCCCATTTGCACAAAATCAAAACCATGATTTATAACTTCTTCTATTTTCGATTTTCGTACTAGTCCTCCCACATATATAAATGGAGCATCTACCGCTTGCTTAAATTTCAATGCATCTTCTAAAAAGTAGGCCTCTTGAAATGGTACTGCTTTAACCATCTGATTGCCAAATATACTAACACCCCATTTTAACCACCAAGGCTTCATGTAATGTGTCATAGATTTTATTGGCATACGACCTCTCATAACATACATTGGAGATTTGCTTACAAAACCACCGCTTAGCACTATACCGTCAACTCCAAATGTGGATATCTGCTTGGCTATCTCTATATTATCCTCTATTTCTAATCCGCCCTTAAACCCATCTCTCATATTGGTTATTACCAATACCGTTATATTGTGCTTATGTGCCTTATCCATTACTTCTGATAAGCACATATTCATAAACCTCATCCGATTTTCTAGGCTTCCACCGTATTCATCTTTTCTTTTATTGGTATATGGAGATAGAAACTGGCTTATTAAATAGCCATGTCCGGCGTGTATTTCTACTGCATCTAAACCTGCTTTAGCAGCAATCTCAACAGAGTGGCCAAAATCCTTTGCAAACGCTACTAACTCGTTAGATTTTAGTTTTCTATGGATTGTGGGCGAGTATAAATTAAAGCCTGTGGTTGCCGCAACAGGTATTTGCCCAGCAGTTTTATAGTGTGTCATATTCCCGCAGTGCCCTATTTGTACCGATAGGGCTGCACCTTCCTTATGAACAGCATCAGCTATATCCGCTAAATTGGGGATTATATCATCGTTCATGCATAGCTGAGTATCGAAAGATAAACCACTTCTGTTAACAGAAGCGTACGCCAATGTGGTCATTCCAACTCCGCCTTTGGCTACGGATACGTGATAGTCTTTAAGTTGCTGTGTTGGCTTATTGTGTTTAGCCATGCCCTCAAATGCCGCAGAGCGGATAGTTCTGTTTCTTAGTTCTATATTACCCAACTTCTTAGGGGAGAATATGATAGATTCTGAATTGTTCATTGTATCGTTTACTTACTGTTTCACAAAATAGCTACACTATATTTTTATCATTTTTGATTTAGTAGATAAATGGTATCATCCTTTTAAACTTCTTATTCTCAAATTCTTCTGGAAATTTTTGCATATACGATTTTCGAATTGCATCTGCACGGGGTGCTAAGTTTGCAAAGGTCCACAGTGCAAAAACCACCCCCGACCATGACCAAATAAGTATGGCAAATCCTACCCACTCAATAAATTCGCCAAAATAATTCGCAGATGTAACATGCTTAAACATTCCACCTTTTGGGAAATAATGCTTGGTATCTCCTGGTTTACGTAGATTTCTGATAATATGGTCTGATTGCATATTTATTATCATTCCCGCAAAAAAGAGGAGCGTACCTACTATAAACTGAGGTGAAAGCAGCCATGCTGGGGTATAGTAATTTTTGGGCGATACGTAAAAAATCCACCCTCCCTGCATAAAAGCATTTACAGTATTAAATATAGCACCCAACAGTATCACCGTAATGGGCATTCTGCTTTTTCCCTTCATCATAAAGGGGAATATTAAAGCCCTTTGGAGATAATGCAGCTGAAAAAGCAAGAAGAACACTATGTGTGGGATTAGGATTGCTCTTTCCGAGTTGATACAAAGAAGTAGCATAAGTATAAAAACAGGGAGTTCCATTAGTACCCAACCCAGCTTGTTATTAAGCGAAAGTCCCCAATACTTAGTTCTAAATTGGCCATATCCTGCCTTTACAAAAAACAAGGCAATAAATACAACTACTGCAATAATCGACATTGATATTAGCACAGTATTGTAATCTTCTTGTAAAACCTTAAGAATAAAATTCATACGTATAGTTATGGTTATTTGGTAATCTATGCTTTAAAACTTTTGTGGTTTTATCAAGCTAATCTTCTTGGTATTCAAAGCCGATATTATCCACATATAAAATATTGCCTACCTCGCCAACGTATGGGCCAAGTGAACCCGACGAGATGTATAGTATTAAATGAGTAGGATTCTCATCGGTTTCAGCCCAATCTACTTCGTTGATAGCAACTCTTTCTCCACTGGAGTTATCTGTATGGAAGATGGAGTTGAGTTTACATCTTTCGGTATATATTGAATCATCTTTCGGCTGGCCGTAGTTAATTTTTAGCTTATGCCCTTTAACCCAATCGGTAGATTTATCGATAAACATATCTGCTGTACCCACTCTTTTGGCAAATATTTCACCGTCTTTTTCCCATCTTTTTTGTAGAATTACAAATACTTGAGCCCAATCCGTACCTTTTAAGGTCTTGGCCCTGAATCCACTTGCTTTGGTTACTGTACCTGAGTTTTGAATTTTTGATTTATAGTCAAAGTACAGATAATCTGGTTTTGAAGTGAACGGCATACCCATATCGATTTTAGAATAGGGGTCGTCCATACTCGTCACTGGTTCATCAATTTTGCCAGTGTATATTGCCCCAGCGGCAACAACATTTAAATTTACTCCCATTGCCCTAAAGGTCATCATTGATGTTTCAATTGCTGCACATAAACCACTTGGCCCCGGTACGGGCAAAACATTTACATTGGCTTTTGTTACACCAGCTACTCTGGAGTACACATTGGAACTAGCCCAAGGTGTATCGACCTTAAGATTCCCTTTTTCTCTGGTTATACCATTGGGAGCAATATAAAAAACGCTGATACTATCACCGCCTACAATATTGGATTCTTTAATAACTCTTGTGTACCAATTCTCGAAGTCGGCAAGGTATAATCCTTCTTTTATAACGCTCTGTGATTGAATTATAGAGCCACATACCAACAACATTACTGTTGTTAAAATATATCTCTTCATTCTACAATATTTATTGATACACAAAGTAACCCCAAAAAGCGAACAAAGAAAAATGTCTTGTCCTAAAAATACCACGGCAGATTAAACAACATGTTTGTTGATGTTTTGATGGTTGTGCTAGGCTATAGGCAAACTCAAACGGGCACTATTGTATAATGGGGTTTTCCCGGTCTAAAAATAGATACTGATTTGTTAGGGCACATAATCTGACCGAAAACGAAACCTCATCGAAATTTGGTGGAATGTAACCTTTAAGTTACATTTGCGTTTAGAATATTAGCTGGATTGTGGAAAAAATTAGAGAGGTTGTAGCATACAAACATTACTTTGAAGAATTCTTATTAGGACAGCCCAAGAAAGTTCAAGATAAGATTTACAAAGTTCTTGAGGCAATAGAAACTCTTGAAAGAATTCCATCGAATTATTTGAAACTGATTGTAGGGACAAATCAATTGTATGAGGCAAGAATTCAGCTAGGGAGTAATATCTGGAGAGTATTCTGTTTTTTTGACAGCGGAAGATTAGTAATTCTACTGAATGGATTTCAGAAGAAGACCCAGAAAACGCCCAAGAATGAGATTAATAGAGCAGTAAACCTAATGAATGAGTACTATGAAAACAAAAGATAGCAAACAGGAATTAAACTCGTGGTCAGATATCAAGGATAGAGTTTACGGAAAAGAAGGAACTGAAAGGCGGGATTCTCTTGACAGGGAAACTGAAGGTTTCAAAATAGGCTTACTTTTAAAAAAAGCCAGAGAATCTAAGAAATTAACCCAAGAAGATTTGGGGAAAATAATAGATAAAAAAAGAACGTACATTTCTCGTGTAGAGAATAATGGAAGTAATATAACGCTTAGCACCCTATTTGAAATTGTTGAAAAGGGGTTAGGAGGGAAAGTCAATATTTCGATTGAGATTTAAACTCGGAAAATAAATTACGTGCCCTAACACACGGAATATTTTACGCCCCACTTTTTGGTCGATTAGGCTACTATTCGTTTCAATTTGTCTTTTTAACGTGGGATAAATACGTCGCTTCGTTCGACGAGGCGCAAAAGATACCGCCATCCGTTATGAATTTAGTATTTGTTGTTTTGTGGTGGTTACTTCCCAACACAGAATATAAACTAATATTGATTATCTGTTACTTACAATGATTGGGCAACAAATAGGCAACAAAAGTTTAAATACTAAATGAAAACTGGTGGTAAAGATAGGAAAAAAGGGAGGGAATTTTAAAAAGTAAAACCGCCTCCAGGATGGAAGCGGTTTGTACCGAAAGAATCAATCCAATATTAAGCAACTTCAATACTGCCAATGTAACGACTGTTTGAAACTTCTTTGCCGTCAGCACTAATAAAAGCGATAAAGGCGTAAACAGTATCACCAGAATACTGGTTTGGAACTGTTAAGGTGTGAGCACCTGCACTACGTACAGAACCATCGGTTACATAAACTGCTTCGTTTCTGGTTGGATTGTAAATCAAAACCATTGCACGGTCGGTAGGTCTTGCATTACCATCTACCGAATTATCAATCCAATTAAATTGAACTGAACCTGCAAGGTCAGAACCAACAGTCGGGTTCAATGCTGCGGTTAAACCTCCTCTACTGATTAGAGCTGCCTCAAAATCAATAATAAAGTCGGGATAATCGCCGATAATAGCCCGTTGTACGTTGTAGGACATCGCACTGTTAAATTCAGTCATTTTAACCGCATAATTGCGAAATCCGACCTTTAAGAAGCCCCTGAGAGGTTGCAAGAAACCTAACACAGTTGAGAACTTTGTACGTTGGTCAACCTGACCAGCCGTTTGAGGATTGGCTACACTTGCAGGTTTTACCCTCATGTAGTCGATTCCTTTCCAGTTTCCCCCGATAACGTTACCAACTTTACCAGAGAAACCGCCTAAGATACCTTGAGAAATTTTTCCCATTTTTCTACGATTTTAAATTAAACAATTCGGTTTTCGCTTGGACTTGGCACGGAGGAAATACGGCTTTGTCCTTGCTTTACAATGGAAAAATATATCAAATCTTATGCGTTTGTATATAATTGGTTTCTAATGCAGTTAGTCGCTTTATTTTGCATAATTCAGGGCTAATATTTGGCGTGACAGCATGTCAAAATGAGAAGCGAAGGAAGAAAGAAGCGGAAAAATTCCGCTACCTTCTTCGGTACTTGTAGAAAATTGCTTTTCGGACTTCTTCAATTAGTTTCAGGTTCTCGTGAAACTGCTTTTCTTTTAGTTCAAGTAGCTTCAAAATTTCAATGTTTTTCTGAAAATGGTTGATATTGGCTTTGGCTTCAACTTCCCCGGCTAAAACGCAGCTTTTTAAATCCCTGATGCTGATAAATGGGATAACTGAACCACGCAAAAAAGGATGAAAAGATTTTGAACGCCAAAGTCCGAAAAGAAGCCAGTAATAAAAATCTCGTTCGTTTTCGGAATCCGAAGTAAAAACAAAACTATTCGGACAAGGGATTTGAAGCGGTTTTCCGCTATTCATCCCCTTATTTAAGATGTAGAAATGTGGTTTGGAAAGTTGAGTACTTCCGCAATTGGATTTGATGCTGTAAGTGTTCATAGTACGGGCGTTAAAAATTAAGCTTCGCTTCGCTCCGCACTATTATTTTCACAAAGAAGAAAGAAAAAAAACGAGAAAAAAAAGAAAAAAGAAAGCCTTGTATCAGGCGGGCTGAGGGGTTTTGTCAAGGTTTTTTGGAAAAATACTACCCGACAAAGGAGGTGTGGAGATTTTTACAAAAACCCGTAGGGCTTGACCTTGAAAAAACACTGTGGGAGGCCACGAGGGAAGCCCGCCTATCTTTGCTGTACTTTTTTATTTTTGAAAAATCAATAATTATCCGTCAAGGTTTAAATTCAGATATACCAAAAAAAAGATAAGCCACCCTAAAAGGGCAGCTTACCAATAGAACACTCAAGCCACAAGAGCCGAAGGGAGAACAACGACACAGAACCACCTGGGTATATCGGTCTGACTATGCCACTCATTTCGGTCAAACTGTGCCAGTCTGAAAGAGTCTACAATTATATAAAAAAATAACTATTCTTCCTTCAAAATCCCCTTTCTTAATGACTCTCCTTTTAAATCAATTCGATGAGAAGAGTTGACCAGACGATCGAGTATTGCATCTGCAATAGTTCCTTCTCCAATAATATCATACCAAGTGGAAACAGGTATTTGAGAAGCTACGATGGTAGATTTATGGTTGTACCGATCATCAATAACATCCATCAATGCTTCACGTGCATGATTATCAAAAGATTGAAGACCAAAGTCGTCCAAGATTAATAGATCTGCCTTTTGTATCTTATTTAGCTCTTTCATATATGTACCATCAAGCTTTGAGAGTTTTAATCTGCTAAATAATCGTGCAGTAATAAAGTATAAAACTCTATACTCCATCATACAAGCCTGATGTCCCAAGGCTTGAGCCAAATAACTTTTGCCCACACCTGATGCTCCTGATAATATCATATTTTCTTTTCGTGTGATAAAATCAAGACTGCTTAGACGCATAAACATATTTTTATCAAGGTTTCTTTGTGATGCGTAATCAACCTCTGCGATGGAAG
>JAQUJY010000061.1 GCA_028680705.1 Bacteroidales bacterium | reverse complement strand
TAACCATAGGGTTTTATAACCATACAGCCTCTAACTGCAGAGTGGTCGGCCAAACCTGCTTTAACAACGATATCATTGTACCATTGAGAATAATCTTTATCTCTACCTGTAATTCCTTTTGCCATAACGCTTGTTTGGTATGAATTTTGTAAGTATTTAAGTGCTTTTAAAGATACAAAGTAAGTAAATAAAACGCTAAACATAAAAACACAAGGAGGTTGTTATGAGAACTAAATTTAAATTATTTGCAATTGCTTTTTTTGCTCTTATCTTGGGAGCCTGCTCCACAAGTATGCAAATGAGCAAAACAAGTAGTTATGGAGGAGACGATCTGTACTTTAATCCTTCAGAATCATACTCAGTTGAAAACAGCCAGAAAAGCGTGTCAAATTCTGGTCTTAAAATTGATGACTTAGAGCGCAAATACCAGGAAATACTTGCCAAAGATAGTACTGGCAATATAGATACGGTTGTATATAAATCTGAGGATTCAGGAAATCCATACAGCGATGTATTGTCAACTTCTTACCAGGAATCGTATGAGAGAAGATTAAGGGGAAGGTCTGATCCTTCTTACGGAGTAAATGACTGGTCCACTCAATATTCTGACGATTACAGGTATGCTTCGGCCTACGATCCTGCTTTCTATAACATTATAGTTATGGGTGGCGAAGTATGGGTTGAGCCATACTATATCTCATCAATGTTTGGCTGGCCAAGGTATAACCGCTATGGCTATTGGGGTTCTTCATGGGGGCGTCCCTATTCATATGGATTTGGCATGGCTTGGAATTATGGTTATCCTTATGGTTACTGGGGATACTCCAATCCTTATTCATACTGGTATTCACCTTGGAATAGTTATGGGTATGGGTATGGATACGGTTATGGGTCTTGGGGCGGATATTATGGGAACAATGGATATTATGGAAGTAACAATGCTAACTACCATTACGGACAAAGGCCTTCACAAGGAATTGTAAACTACGGCAATAGGCCAACCGGTAATAATGGCAATTTTAGTATTAGTGGAACTAATAGTGTTAATCGGGATAGGCGAAGAGAAATTTCGGATGTGCAAGTTGTTTTAGGCAACTCACAAACGCATGAACGTAGACCCGAAGGGACACAGATTAACACTCGTCCTACGGAAGCACGAGACCCTAATAGGATGAATACTACACGGCCTGTTACTCAGGATGTTGAGCGTAAAGAGGTAAGGCAGCCGAATAGGGGTAATGCTATTGCAAGTCCAGTTGGAGATCGAAAACCCATTAACCCTACTAGGGTAAATACAGGTAATCGGGAGGTTAATAGAGGTCATAATCCAACATATACTCGACCTAATCCTGCAATCAGTAGTGATTTTAATAAGCCTACACGCAGTTATCCATCTACTGAAACAGCTAGACCAAATATTAGTAGACCAACAGGACAACAAGTGACTAGGCCAAGCCAACAGGTAGCTAGACCTGTTAGAGGATCAAGTGGTGAAAGTGGAAGAAATTTTAATCCTCCATCAAGAATAAGCGCACCTGCTGTAAGAACTCCCAACCATGGTAACACATCAGGATCTAGTAGTGGTAGGGTCTCTTCTCCTTCAAGGAGTTCAGTTGGAACTTCGTCTTCTTCGCGAACTAGTTCTGGCTCAAGTTCTAGCAGTGGTTCATCTTCTAGAGGTTCATCATCCAGTGGTTCATCTTCTGGTGGAAGAACAAGGACAAGGTAACTAATTGATCACCCAAAATATAAGGATAGGGAAAGGATTGCATTGAGCTAATAATTTTTCGCTTAAGGATTCAAAAAGATGTTTTTTATAGAGCCAATCCTTTCCATATCCTATAAAATTTAAATAATTCATCATGAAAAAAATACTTCTTTTCCTTCTTGCCTTTAGTGCATTAGGTGCAATGGCACAAGGAGTAGACGATGCCCTTAGGCTATCGAATCAGAATGGTCTCTATGGTACGGCAAGGTACGTTAGCCTTGGTGGAGCTTTTGGAGCTTTGGGCGGCGATTTTACCTCATTATCAAACAATCCGGCAGGACTTGGCGTATATCGCTCATCTGAGTTTACCTTAACCCCCTCGATAAAGCATAGGCTAGACGACACAAAATATATAGGATCAAAATATAGCGATTCACGAACTCGTTTTATGTTCGATAATATAGGTTTGGTTGCCTCTTTTAAAACCCTAAAGGAGGAAGAGAAAGGGTTAGTAATGGTAAACCTAGGTCTTGGATACAATAGAATAAAGGACTTTTACTCAGAAACAACTGCAGTAGGGGGGAATAACTATTCCATAATGGACTATTTTGCAGGTATGGCCAATGGTAATGATTGGTTCGATATGACTAAAGCAGAAGATTGGGATCCCTACAGACAGTCCAATGCTCCATGGGAGGCAATAATGGCGTGGAATTCTTTCTTAATTGACACTACGGGTCTAAATGAAAATGAATATTGGGGTCCTCTTTTTGTTGGAGATGGTGTTTATCAGGATCAGTCCATATCATCAGAAGGCGGTATTGGCGAGTATACCTTTTCTGCTGGCGCTAATTTTTCCAACAAGTTTTATGTTGGTGCTACTATAGGGTTGCAGAATGTTTACTATAGGCAAACCATATACTATGCTGAAAGTGCGTATGAGGATAATGTAACTTCCGCCAATCTTTTTAAAAGCATGAATTACAACCAGAATCTTCTTGTTGAAGGCAATGGGGTTAATTTTAAGTTAGGGCTTATCTACAGGCCAACTACTGAACTCAGGCTAGGTTTGGCTGCGCATACACCAACCTTTTATAATCTAGATGAGAAGTATAGTGCAACCATGAGTTCAGATTTTAATGTTGGTACAGCTTCAACTAAAACACCAATCAATTTTTACGATTACAAGATTGAAACTCCTTATAAGTTAATTGGTTCCGTTGCCTATACCTTTGGTAAAGTAGGACTTATTAGTGCCGATTATGAGTATGTTGATTACTCAACTATGCGTTTTGGTAAGGGGGGAGATGGGTATCGCTTTAGGAACGAGAATCAAGTTATAAAAGATTTTTTCACCAATGCTCATAACGTAAGGGTTGGTGCCGAGGTTTGGATAGGTCAGTTGGCTTTACGTGGTGGCTACGCCTATTTTGGAAGTCCATACAACAAGGATATGGAACTCTCCTCATCAGCAACTAATGCATTCTCGGGTGGCTTTGGTTTAAGGATGGATAATTTCTTCCTCGATTGGGCATACCAGCGTATTATGTACGGCGATAAGTACGTGCCTTTCGCAACTGCAAACGAGATTATTGAGCGCGATGTGAATCAGAATAGGTTTATGCTAACAATAGGGTTTAAGTTTTAATACCCAATTATTTTTTACTTAGGGGACTTTTAGTCCCCTTTTTTCATTAGAATTATTCTGGAATCCATACCACAATTGCATAGCAAATCAAATACCGAGAGATTTGGTATAAAGGCATGCTTATTCTCAAAAACCTGAAAGTATTTATCGTCTTGAGTATTGTTGAGCATCTCCTTTTTGTTCTCATCAGCTAATCTTCGCATATCGGTAAAACTATTATCGTACTCTTTTATGTACAATTCCGTTTCCTTTAGCTCAACCTTAATCTCTAGGATAGTCATAATAGTTTCCAGTATACTAAGGTTGAAATCCCAAAGATATTTCCACTCTTTTACATAGTATTGCTCAAAGTAATCTTTTAGGTATTCAAAGTAAGCCGAGTTTTTGTATGCCGACTCTATTGCCCTCCAGTGTTCTTTTCGCCATTTCACCGAATTATCTAGTACCACATCACACACTTTTGTTCTGTTTCCTTGAGGTTTTATCACCGGAATGGACAACGGGAGAGCACCATTAGCAGAGTATATCACACACCTATTTCTGTAGGTCTGTTTTTTGTAAGTCTCATGTTTCTCTAAATAAACTGTTTTACAGCTAAGTAGTTGTTTTACGTAACGGATGGATGGTAAATAGGCTATGGATAGGATGGAAGGATTGTTTTGCATTTCTAACTTTTTGATACAAAGATATAACGTTGTATATCCCTTTTACAACGTTTGTTGTATTTTGTTGCATTCCCACTCGAACAAATAGGCCGAACCTGTGTTTTTTACTTAGAAATACTAAAACAATACAGGATATGTTTGAGATAAAAATGCCTAAAATGGGCGAAAGCGTTGAGCAAGCTACAATTACAAAGTGGTTTGTAAGCGTTGGTGACAAGGTAGAGGAGGACGATAACCTACTTGAGATTGCCACTGATAAGGTTGACTCGGAGATACCTTCGCCAGTGGCTGGAACCGTTGCTAGTATTCTTTTTAAGGAGAATGATGTGGTTGCGGTAGGAGAGATAATTGCTACAATAAATACCAGCGATGAGGCTCCTGAAAAGACTGAAAAGATTGTCCAGAGTAAACAGAGTATTGTATCGGACAAGGATAAAAAAGACACCTCGCCAGAGGGAGAGGATGATTTTAAAAACAGAGAGAACTATGATAGATTTTACAGCCCATTGGTTAAGAGTATTGCTAAAAAGGAGGACATTTCAGCTGATGAGCTAAATACCATTAAAGGGACAGGAAAAGATGGTAGGGTTCGAAAGAGCGATATCCTTGAGTACATAAAGGGCAGATCTAAAGGCACGAAAGAGTTATCTAAAAGTGACGATTCAGTTCGAAAGGAAGGTAGCCCTGAAGCAAGCCCGTCTGTTAGCCTAGGTGATGAGATTATTGAAATGGATAGGGTGCGAAGGCTAATTGCAGATCACATGGTTAAATCAACACAAACATCTGCTCATGTAACCAATATGATTGAAGCCGATGTATCCACAATTGTAAAGTGGCGAACCATGATGAAAGAGCCGTATCAAACTAAATATAAAACAAGGCTTACCTATATGCCGATTTTTACAGAGGCTGTAACTAAGGCTTTACGTGATTTCCCCATGCTCAATTCCAGTGTTGATGGCGATAACATAATTTTAAAAGGGCATGTTAATATTGGTATTGCAGTTGCTAAACCAGATGGTAATCTCATTGTTCCCGTTATAAAGGATGCCGACAGATTAAACATACCAGGATTGGCATCTGCCATAAACGAACTTGTCGATAAAGCAAGGGAAAATAGGCTCTCCCCTGATGATATACAGGAGGGAACATTCTCTATCACCAATTTTGGCACGTTTCGTAACCTAATGGGTACCCCCATAATTGCACAACCACAAGTTGCAATTCTGGCAACAGGCTCAATTGAGAAAAAGCCTGCAGTTGTGGAGACCGATCAAGGAGATATTATCGTTCCAAGGCATAAAATGTTCCTAAGCCTATCATACGATCATAGAATAATTGACGGATCATTGGGTGGTGCTTTTTTAAGAAGAGTAGCCGATTACCTTGAGCAGTTTGATGCCAACAGGGAGGTGTAAATATTTTTTAATAACAGAATATGTTTAATGATTATGAAATACATAAAAAGAAACGATAAGACTTATGGTATCAAACAAACCCCAAAGAATACACTTGAAAAATGGTTTTATCTTATGGTTTTGGGACGAGCTCTCGATGAGAAAGCACCAAATTATTTAAAGCAAGCAATAGGGTGGAGTTATCATGCACCATACGCAGGACATGATGGTATACAGCTTGCGATTGGACAAGTTTTTGATAAAGAAACAGACCACCTTTTCCCTTATTACCGTGATATGCTTACAGTTATTTCGGCAGGTATGACAGCCGAAGAGATTATACTAAACGGTATTTCAAAGGATACCGACCCGTCCAGTGGAGGGAGGCATATGAGTAATCATTTTGCTAAGGCAGAATTTAATATCCATAATACATCAAGTAGTACGGGTAATCATACCCAGCAAGCATCAGGGGTTGGCCGCGCATTTAAAAGATATAATCACAAGGGAGTGGTTATTAGCTCCCAGGGAGAATCTTCCGTCTCGGAAGGATACGTTTATGAGGCAATTAATGGTGCGTCAAATGAGGAACTGCCGGTAATATTTGTTATTCAGGATAATGGTTACGGAATATCAGTACCCAAAGAGGATCAGACAGCTAACCGAAAGGTTGCAAATAACTTTAGTGGTTTCAAAAACCTAAGGATTTTCCATTGTAACGGGAAAGATGTTTTCGATTCAATGAACACCATGCACGATGCCAAGCAGTGGGCAATTGAGAACCAGAAGCCAGCTATTGTGCAGGCAAACTGTGTTAGAATTCACTCACACTCAAATTCCGATAGGCACGATCTTTATAGGGATAAGGGTGAAATGGAGTACGTTCAGATTGCCGATCCACTTGCCAAGTTTAAGCGTATGCTTTTGCGGTACAAAAGGCTTAATGAGGCAGAAATGGCAAGTATTGAAGAGCGAGTGGCGCAAGAAGTAAAAGCAGCGCATAGAGCAGCATTGGCAGCTCCTGATCCAAGCCCAGAGTCTATCCATAGGTTTGTATTCCCCGAGGAGCATAAACCCCTAAAATACCCCACAGGAGAGCATAGTTTCGAAGGGGATAAGCGAAAGTTAATCGAAGCCATCAACCTCACCCTGAAGGAAGAATTCAGGCACAATCCGGATACATTTATCTGGGGACAGGATATGGCCAATAAAGATAAAGGTGGAATATTTAATGTTTCCAAGGGCATGCAGCAAGAGTTTGGTAAGGATAGGGTTTTTAACGGGCCAATTGCTGAAGACTATATACTTGGTACTGCAAATGGAATGAGCCGCTTTTCCGATAAAATTCGAATTGTTATTGAAGGAGCAGAGTTTGCCGACTATTTTTGGCCAGCTATGGAGCAGTATGTAGATTCATCGCACGATTATTGGCGATCAAATGGAAAGTTTGCTCCTAACATGACAATCCGACTTGCGAGTGGTGGGTATATTGGGGGAGGGATATATCATTCGCAAACCATTGAAGGTGCGTTAGCAAGCATTCCTGGTGTTCGCATTGTTTACCCATCGTTTGCTGATGATGCTGCCGGTTTGCTTCGAACCAGCATGCGTTCAAAAGGGATGACGCTATTTCTTGAGCCAAAAGCACTCTATAATTCTAACAAAGCAGCAACCCCAATACCCGATGACTTTGAGGTACCCTTTGGTAAGGCAAGAATACGGAAAAAAGGGAAACATCTAACTATGGTTACTTTTGGTAATACAACACACATGTGCTTAGAGGCCGCTGATAAATTAGAGAAAGAGCATGGCATTTTAGCAGAGGTGGTTGATATTCGTTCAATTATACCACTCGATAAAGAAACAATTTTATCATCCGTTAAAAAAACGAATAAAGTTCTTGTAGTTCATGAAGATAAAGTCTTTGGTGGTTTTGGCGGCGAAATAGCCTCAATTATTGCAGAAGAGGCATTTGAATACCTTGATGGGCCTGTGAAAAGGATTGGAGCTACGTTCACCCCAGTTGGGTTTAATCCGATACTAGAAGCAGCGATCCTGCCCAATAGCGATAGGATATTTAAAGCAGCACTTGACTTATCTAAATATTAATTAATAGAGATGAAAGCAACAATTATATATAGCCATAAGGCGATAAAAACAACTAAGGCCGCAAATTTGATAAAGAAGTCCATGGGGTTGAAGTCATTAAAAGATGTTGACGTTGATGAGATTAATGTAAAAGTAATGAAGGACAACGACCTATTAATCTTGGGATCACCCAGCTGGTTCGATGGTGAATTAGCAGGGTATTGGGATGAATTAGTACCCGAAATTGAGGATACAGATTTCTCGAATACAAAAATTGCAATATTTGGGAATGGTGATCAAAAAGGTTATCCCGAAAATTTTGGAGACGCAGTTGGGCTATTGGCAGAAATATTTGAGAGTAGTGGAGCGACAATAATTGGCAAAACATCGGCCAAGGAATATACTTTTGAATCATCAAAAGCGCTTGTAGGTGAAGAGTTTACAGGGTTAATACTAGATTTTGAAAACCAGCGTGATATGAACGGATCTAGGGTTGAGCACTGGACTAAAGGCTTATTGGAGGAGTTAAAGAAATAGTATTTGACCTGCTAATTACATTATTCAAGTACATTCTAGTTGAGTTGGTAAAAAATAATAATTCAGGTTTGCTAATTCGCTTCATTAGTTGTAAATTTGTTTAGTAAACCATATTAATTAGGAAAATAATTAACCATAAATAGCAACATGGAAGTACTACACATTAAAGGCTCTAACGAAACCCCAGAAGTGATATTCAATAAAGATATCCAAGTTTTCTCAATTACAGGAAAATCACTTCCAGAGGATGTTAAGGAGTTTTACACCCCATTAATAAAATGGGTAGTAAAGTATGCAGAATCCCCTAATCCAGAAACCGTACTAAAGATTAAAATGGACTATTTTAATACTGCATCATCCAAAATGCTGCTCGAGATTTTCGAAAAGTTTAAAGATATGCTTGATGCTGGGCATAAGGTTTCTATAGACTGGTATTACCAGGAAGACGATGAGGACATGCAGGATGCAGGTGAAGATTATGCAGATATAGTAGAAGTGCCTTTCAATTTTTTCAAATATCAAACAGTTCCTCAGTAAGTCCAGTAACATATTTTCTTACAATCGTAAGTATGAAGGTAATTGATATTCCTGCAACAGAAATTACACCCAAGATAATTCTTGATAAAGGGAATGGTATTTTTTTAATTCAAGGGAAATGCTTGCCAGAGGATGTAAGAAGTTTTTATAGTCCCGTTATTGAATGGTTCGATGAGTACGTAGAGAAGCCTAACGATTTTACAAATATTGTACTCGATTTCGACTATTTTAATACTGCATCCTCAAAAATGATAATAATAATTCTCTCAAAACTTCGAGATCTTTATAGGGTTGGTAAACAGGTTGAAGTAACCTGGATGTTTCCAAAGTATGATGCAGAGTTGGCTGAAGCAGGAGAGGAGTTTTCCGATTTATTAAATATCCCATTTAACTTTGTGCCAAAAGTTGAGAAGCCTAAATAAATTACACTAATACTATGAGGAAATTACATATCAAACCGTTTAAAGATTCTCCCGAAATTATATTTGACCCAGATAATAATCTTTTTAAAATTAAAGGAATTTGCCATCCTGAGAATGTAACAAAGTTTTTTCAACCAGTTATGGAATGGTTAGATGAATATAAACTGTTTTTAGAAAAATCTAAGGCTACAAAAGATATAAACCTGATTATTTTCTTTAGGTATTTCAATTCAGCTACATATAAATATTTAATCACCCTGCTTCAAAAATTTCATGAATTTACTGATATAGGATGCACGCTGTTTGTTGATTGGCATTATGAAACCGAAGATGAGGAGATGAAGGAATCGGGTGAGGAGTTGTTTGAGTTTAGTGGAATAAAAATCCCACACAAGTGCATAGAATCTCCATTTAACTAGTCACGAAATATTAATATAATAAAAAAGCAGCCCAAATGGCTGCTTTTTTTGTGATCCAGCTGGGGCTCGAACCCAGGACCCCATCCTTAAAAGGGATGTGCTCTACCAGCTGAGCTACTGAATCTTCCTTTCTAATTCTTTTTGTGATCCAGCTGGGGCTCGAACCCAGGACCCCATCCTTAAAAGGGATGTGCTCTACCAGCTGAGCTACTGAATCATAATTTTAAAAAGGGCTTTTAACGTTTTCGTGCTTACCTAACACTTCAATTTAAAAACCTTAAAAGCCGTGCAAAACTAATGCTTTTTATCGTTTCATACAAACATCTTCTTAACTTTTTGGCTTTTTTTGCTGATATTATTCTAATGGCATTAATACCTAGGATTTTATAAAGGTGTAAAAAAGATCATTCAAATTAAAACAATCAAAAAAAATCATTCCTGTTGTTACAAAATCAATGGTTGTTCGTCATTAATATGTAAACCGCGGTTAGATTAACGTTTTATTAATAATAATTGAATGAATTATGAGAACAATAACTTTAGTCATTTCTCTATTCCTTTTAGTTACTAATGCTTTTAGCCAATCTCCCATAGATAAGGCTTTCTCACAATACTCTGGGAAACCTGGCTTTACATCAGTCTCAATAACGCCGGAGCTATTTCAACTACTATCAATGGTTGATGCTAAGGATGAAGAGCTAAAACAGTTATCTGAGAAAATTACATCTTTAAAAATTCTAGTTTCTGAGGATAAAGCAGCAGGATTTACCAATGAAATAAGGAAGCAGATGGTGGGTTTAAACTATAAAACCATTATGCAGATTGCTGATGGCGAACAAAAGGTAGACTTTTTTGTAAAACAGAATGGTGAGATGATAACCGACTTAGTAATGGTGGCAATTGATAAGACAGAGGAGGTTCTGATTTCGCTTTCTGGGAATATTAGCCTACAAGAATTATCTAATCTAGGGAGTTCATCAGGTAAAATAGGCATGAGCCACATTTCGCTGTTAAAGAGCCTTGAAGAATAATAGGGGTAATATTTGTGCACTCTAAAAACTCTATCTAGTTTTATGAGTGCACATTCAAAACACAATGATTATGAGAAGATTATTGCGTATAATAATAACTTTTTGCCTAGGGTTTATGCTGCTGCAAGCATATTCAAGTGAAGGTGATGTTAACAGCAGACCCATAATGCGTAAATTGTTAAGGGACGAGCAGATAAGAGCGATAACAGTCCCAGGTTTTCTAATCCGTTACATAATGCTTTTTGATGCAGAAACTCGAGAAATACAACCACTCCTAAAAGGAGTAACATCAGCTACTTTTGCATTATCTAACAATAATAATGCTCCAGGGATATTTGAACGGATTGGGAATAGTCTTATTCTTTTTGGATATGAGAATTTGCTAGATGTTATTGATTCAGATTCGAAGATAACAATCAGGCAACTAAAACAGAGGAACCGAATTAAAGAGTTAGTCTTTCTTATAAACGAAGCAGAATCTGTTATTTGTTTATCGATGAGGGGCAAAATAACGAATGAAGGACTATTGGAAGTTGTTGCTAAATTTGCAGACTAGAGTTAGGATAGAGAATCCAGTATAAATTTGGGTTGTAAGCTAATGGATGAACACTTCTTCAAAGAAAAAATAGTTCCTTTAAGCCCTTTAATGTACGGCATTTGTTATAAACTTTTGGGAGATGCTGATGAGGCCAAAGACTGTGTACAGGATGTATTCTACAAGTTTTGGGTTAATCGTAAGGGTTTATCTACCATTAGAAGCATTGAGGCCTATGCAAGGACTATTACGCGCAATAAATGCATAGATAGGCTTAGATTACGAAAAAACACACAGCCAATTGAGCAAAGTGAAGTTCACAGCGTAGTGGAAAGTGAGACCACAAGCGATGATTGTGTTGAGAATAGGTTAGGGTTGGTAAGAGAAGCCTTAGCCTCATTAAGCGAAACGCAGCAAAAGATATTTACCATGAGGGATATTGAGCAAATGGATTTTAAGGATATTGCACTAGAATTTGATTTGACACCCGAGAATGTTAGGGTAACCCTATCGAGAGCACGAAAAAGTATTAGGGAGTATGTTATAGCCAAAGAAAAAAGGAGGAGCTAAAACTCATTAAGTTTATGAATCAAAGAATTAAATATCTGCTTGAGAAGTACTATAATGGCGAAACCTCTATCGGGGAAGAGGCCTTGCTTAGGAGATTTTTTAAGGAGCAAAAAGTTCCTGAGGCTTTAATTCCTGACAGGGATATGTTTCTCATGACATCAGAACAGCCTAAGGTTGATGATGAAGTTATTGTAAAGGAAATCCTATCTGAAACCCATAAGTGGCAGCAAATCGAAGCAAATCGACGAAAGATTAATGGTTACAGGGCTGCAATTTTATCTTCAGCTGCCACAATTGCTCTTGCAATAGGTTTGACGCTTTTCTTTACAATCAATAGCAACACTAAATCGCTTGTTGATACATTTGATGACCCCAAAATGGCTTTACTCGAAACGCAGAGAGTACTAGCACTAGTAGGCTCAAAAATTATTCAGGTTTCAGATGGACTAGAACCCCTGGACCACCTGCAAATTCCGCTAAACTCTTTCAAAACCTTTGATAGGTTTTCAAAAGGACTCTCTTACCTTAATATGGTTGAGGAAATAAGGAGGCCAGAGGACATTATTGACGACATATTTGGTACCGAAAGCAAGAGTAAAAACAATCAATTATCAAAAGATAACTAAACAACTAATAATATGAAAAGGTTTCTTACAGCACTTTTTATGCTTGCATTGTCAAGCATGCTTATGGGGCAGAACTCCCCAGTTGATAAACTTTTTGAAAAGTATTCAGGAAAAGAGGGGTACACCTCAGTTTATATATCTGAATACATGTTTTCTCTCTTCTCATCAATAGATACTGAAGATAAGGCATTAAACAATGCCCTAAGCGGATTATCAAGTATTAAAATTTTGACTACAGAAAATCCAAAGCAAGGTATAAACTTCTATAATGAGGTAATGAAAGAGTTCTCCAAAAATGACTATAAGGAGTTAATGGTTGTTAAAGAAAAGGACGAACACCTTACTTTTTTGGTAAAAGATGTTCAGGGTAAGATTGTTGAACTTTTACTTATTGCTGGAGGTGATTCCAATGTTTTAATATCAATCCAGGGTAAAAACATTGATTTAAAACAGATTGCAAAAATTTCTCAATCAATGAAGATTGAGGGATTGGATGCGCTGGAGAAGATTAGCGAATAGATTGCTGTTTTAGTCGTTCTATGAGCTGGTGTATTAAGGACTTTATTGATTTTTATCCTTTCCTTTCACTTATTATCGTTGGTCAGATAATGAGACCTTGGATAATTTTGCTTGCTATTTTGGCCATGTTGCCTTTGGACAAACCCGATATAGTTCATTTTGATTTAGACAATGACTTATCGGTTACTTGCCAAGCATATTAATTATGTTTATCTTGATATTATTATGATTCAATTATTCATAAAATCTTTTTTAGGGTTTTTATTATTTTTTTGCAGCATGTTTTCTTCAGCTCAAAATATTGAACAAAAAGTTATCCCTCTTGAAGGAGATGCGAGTTTGGACAGGCTAATTTTGGCGGCTGCCGATAAGGGATTGGTGTTAATGGGTGAGGCAAGTCATGGCACCCACGAATATTACCTATGGCGGGATAAGATAAGCCAACGACTAATAGCGGAACAAAACTTTAACTTTATTGTGGTTGAAGGCGATTTTGCTAGTTTGTATCATCTCAATAGATATGTAAAAAATATGGATGGCGCGGCAAATTCTGCTCAAAAGGTTTTGTTAAAGCTCAACAGATGGCCAACTTGGATGTGGGCTAATGAAGAGGTTGTAGCATTGGCCGAATGGCTTCGCAGTCACAATGACAAATTACCGCAAGATAAAAAAGTAGGCTTTTACGGCATGGATGTATACGATGAATGGAATTCCAAAAGAGTGGTTTTGGATTTACTCAAAAAAACAGACAAGACTGCTTACAAATATGTAAAAAACCAATATAAGTGTTTTGGTTCGCACAAGGGAGATAGTTGGAGTTATGCTCATGCAGTGCGCGCCGGGAAAGAGGTATGTGCAACTGCCACAAATAATGTAGTAGAGTATATAAGAAATAATCGCAGTAACTTTTCAGAACTTTCTGATGACAGTTACTTTTATTTACTACAAAACACAATCGTGGTGCATAATGCCGAGGAGTTTTACAGGGAAAGTGTAGCTTCAGAAGGATATGTTTCATGGAATTCTCGGGTTCATCATATGCATGGCACCGTCAATGATTTATTAAATCTTTATGGCGAGGATTCCAAGGGAATTGTTTGGGCTCACAATACTCATATTGGCGATGCAGAGTACACAAGTATGCGAAACACTGGTGAGAAGAATATTGGGCAACTTTCCCGAGAAGGATTGGGTAACGATAATGTTTTTTTGATTGGTTTTACCACCTATGAAGGAAAAGTGATGGCAGGTTCGAGTTGGGGTGCCCCTATGCAGGAAATGACCATTCCTCCTGCCGTTTCCAATAGCATAGAATATAAATTGAACCAAATCGATCAGAAATGCTTTTATATGGTTTTTGATAAAGAGGATCGAAAGGAAGAAAACCTAAAGGTGATTGGCAATAGAGCAGTGGGGGTAGTCTATAATCCCTTAGGAGATAAAAGACAATTTGTTCCCAGTATAGTTCCGTTGCGCTACGATGCTTTATTCTTTTTTAAAAAAACCACAGCTTTGCGAGTTTTGAAAAGATGAAGAACCTTGACCAAAATATTTTTCTTTATTTAGGATGCTTGTTGTGTGGTTAACTCCATAATATTATTGTCAAAATCTCACATAACCAAACGTAATTCATTTAAAATGCAGTGGTATTGGTTTCATATAATTTAAGCTATGCCTAATGCTGCTTGTGTGCAGTAAATCTATCACTATTTTACAGGGTTAAATAGCTAAACGGAACCTCAACAAAAATGATTATAAAGAGGCAATGGTTGTTAAATAAGGGTATGAGCGAAGGGTTGAATATACTAGAGAATATTAACAAATAATTTTTTATAAATTGTTGCTTTATTCATTTTATGAACTGATGTATTAGAAATCTTCTTAGTTTTGTAACCTTAAAATTGTAAAAAATGGATTTGGTGTTTTTTGAAAGCAGTCTGTATCTATATCTAGTATTGCCATTGTTAATCTTTTTTGCGCGTATTATTGATGTTACGCTAGGTACAATGAGGATTATCTTTGTCTCAAAAGGACAAAAAATGATAGCACCCATACTAGGCTTTTTTGAAATTTTTATTTGGATAATTGCTATGGGTCAAATAATGAGCAACCTCAACAATTTTGCTTGCTACTTTGCCTATGCTGCTGGTTTTGCCACAGGTAACTGGGTGGGTATGAGGTTGGAAGAGCATTTGGCGATGGGTAATCTGATTATAAGGGTTATTGCCTCAAAGGATGGTAATCTCTTGGTTAAGAAGCTAAATGAGAATGGCTATGGTGCAACTACAGTTGAGGCTGAAGGAAGTAAGGGTAAGGTACATTTGATATACTCTATAGTTAAGCGCAGCAATCTTCCCCATGTTACATCAGTAATTGAGCAATTTAATCCCAAAACATTTTTCTCCATTGAAGATGTTAGGAAAGTTAGCTCTGGAATATTTCCGGCAAAATCTCCTATCAGAAAGCTTAACCCCCTTAAACGCTGGCGTAAAGGAAAGTAGACTTTTTGATATTTAAACTATGCTTGATGCTGTTCGCGCAGTAGATCCATCACCGTTTTTACAGGGTTAAATGTTACTAACGGCACCTCAACAAAAATGGTATTCCAATTTGCCATTGCTCCATTCCAAAGGCCAGGAAGTTCCTGAACCTTAATTTTCATACCATTATAACTCTTAGTTGAAATAAAGCCAGCGGTTGATTCCGTGTAGTTTAAGAGATTAAACTTTTGACCCTCCACATTTTTTGTTGCACAAACTAAATCAACAGGATTAAAATGTGTTGATGCACTGAAGATTTCCTTCTGTCTTTGGTTGTTCTGATCTACTTGTGATGATTCAACAATTTGAAGCGATATAGAACCATCAGTATTTATAGCCCAAAATGGTCCCCCCCCAGGCTCTCCCTCGTTTTTAACCATACCACAAACCCTGAGCGGACGGTTTAATTTCTCAAGCAAATAAGTTTTAAGCGCATCGGGGTTGCTTACTTCTAAACCTGAAGGCGAAAGTATGCAGAGTTCATTAATTGTGAAATCAAGGATTTCTCTAAGAGATTTGATATCAATACTTTCTCCTTGCAAAAGGTTCAAGTAATCGAAAATGATGCTTTGATAGCTAATTAGTAGCCCCATAAGGGCTTTTTTATACAGAACGGTTTGAGGTTTAAGCCTATCGGATACAACATTGTCAATATTTTTAACAAAAATGATATCGCTTGATAAGTCATTCAGATTCTCAATTAGCGCACCGTGGCCACCAGGTCGAAGTAACAGGCTCCCATCAGAATTTCTGACGGGTATATTGTTTTTGTCAACAGCAATCGTATCGGTACTTTTCTTTTGCTCGGAAAAGGTAACGTTTAGTTCAACTCCATACTCGGTGCAAATTAATTGGGATTTGTCATTCAGAATCTTTTTAAAATTTTCCAAATGCTCTGGGGATACAGTTAAATGGATATTCACTTCGTTGTTAGGCATTCTGGCATACTGTGTGCCTTCAACTATTTGCTCTTCAAATGCTGTACGTGTGTGGTCGTTGTACCTGTGAAACTTGATAAGCCCTTTTGGGAGTGCGCCATAATTTAATCCATTTACGTCAAGTAATGCTCCAATTACCGGTTCAAAATCCTCTTGTTGTACAAGATCGTTTAGGCTTAGTTTCTTACTGTTAAGTTCTTCTCTCAGATCACTGTAAAAAGAAAACCTGGGTAGGTTCGAAATAAACTCGCGTGTTAAAGAATTAACCTCCCCAGTAGTTCTAAATTGAATTAACTCTTTGAACATGCGGGTTGCTGCACCCGATGCAGGTACAAATTTTAAGCGATTACCTTCGTAACTTTTATATATCTCAATCAGATCATCAACCTCACTGTCTTCGAGCTTAATAATTCCATCGCTTACCTTCGCAGGGCTAACAAGACGGATGGGAGGGAAGCCTTCCTTAAATTTGTCAATTTGCCTATAAATCAAATCTGGAGATATTCCAATTTCTTCGAGTTGTAAAATGTCCTTTTCAGAAAGCATTGTGAGTTTGATTAATTAATAAAGTGAGTTTATCAATTATGAGAGAATTGAGCGGGTAAATATCGACATTTTTTTTCCCTTTGCTAGCTTTGAGCCATTATTTAGCGCTCTATCATTCAATATTCCAAAGCGGATAAAGATCCTTCCCATTGATTACTAGGCAAATGTTGTGGATGATGAGTGTATAAGTTATCGGGGATTAGTAACCTAATAGACATAACCCTAAAGTTTATAGTTTAGATAGGAAAGGAATTACTTTTTTTGCAAGAAGAGCATCATAGGCAGCAGATCATAGTTCATTAGAAACCAATGTAGCCGGATTTAGGGGGGATTCGAATGGTAGAGACATATAACAACTTCAATTAGTCCTTTTCTCTTAAAATTTACTCTGCAAAGCGACTTTAGAACCAGGTGTTTGTACTAATACGGATAGTATAATCTCAGATATCTGACGATTAATAAACTTTGCAACGAAAATGTTCAAAAAAAGGGGGCAGAAAATGCCCCCTTTTAGTCTCAAAAAGAAGAAATACTACTTTATCATTTTGTTTAGTTTGGCTATTGCAGCCTCATAGTTTGGCTCATTTCCGATTTCAGGAACAATTTCAACGTACTGAACTATATTTTTATCATCAAT
>JAQUJY010000060.1 GCA_028680705.1 Bacteroidales bacterium | reverse complement strand
AACAACAGGCTAAACGAAGCCGATGCGCTAATCGACCTGGGGATGTTGGCTCAAAGGGAGGGGAAAACTGACTCTGCCCTGATATTTATGAATGCAGCGCTAAAGATTAGGTATGAGGAGAATGCTATGCTTGAGGTTGCTTTGGCATACGCCCGAATTGGTAGGCTTTATTTTGACATTGGCGATTTTCAGAACTCAATAAAACATCATCAGAAAGAGATTGAAATTAAAGAATCACTCAACGATTTATCTGGACTTGCAATTGCTTACTATAATCTGGGGAGGATTCATCGCACAATAGGAAACTTCCAACTTGCACTTGAGCAATACCAAAAAAGTTTAAGCACTTTTGAAAGGCTTAACAATCGAACATACGTAGCTAGAGTTTCAAGTGAAATAGGTTTAGTGTATGGAAGTCTCGAAAGGAGTACGTTGGCAGTTAAAGATAATGAGATTAACTATAACAAAGCACTCGAGTTCCATCAAGCAGCTTTAAAAATTCATAAGGAAGAGGAAAATCTCCCGCTAATTGCAGAATCGCTAAACAATATAGCAAATAGTTACTCACGGCTTGCTATTAATGAGTTTGTATCTAAATACGGGGAATTTTGGGAAGACTCACTTTACAAACTACCTTCAAATGAAGTAATTGCCAAATTCGACAACGCCTTTAAGTTCTACAATGAGGCTCTTGCAATTTTCAAAAAAACGGAAGAAGCAAGTGAGATTGTTAATGTAAACAACAACCTTGGCAGCCACTATATATATACTCGTAACTGGGAGAAATCAAGGCAAAATCTCAATAAAGCGCTGACTCTGGCCCGCCAGATTAATAGCCAGCAAGAAATAGCGCTAGCCCTTTTCAATTTCGGAGAACTCTTTTTCAGACAAAATAATCTTGAGTATGCTGAACAATATCTTAGTCAAAGCCTAAATATAGCCAAAGAATTAGGTGTAAAAGTTGCTGTAATGCATACACACCAGAGGCTTGCAAAGGTTTACGAGCAGAAAGGCAACCTTTTAAAAGCATTAAGTCATCTCAAAAATTTCAACTTAATTAAGGATGAACTCTTCTCGGAACAAAGCCAGAAGATAATCACCGAGATGCAAACCAAGTACGAGACCGAGAAGAAGGAACAGGAGCTGATGCTAATGCGGAATCAGGATGAACTTCAAAAATCGGTTATACAACGACAAAGACTTACTCTTGCCATTACGATAGGAGGTTTAATTATAATACTAGTCTTTGCTGTTCTGCTAATCAACATGGTTCGGCAGAAACAGAAAGCCAATAAAATTCTCAAAGAAAAAAACGAGCTAATCTCCCACCAAAAACAAGAGATTACCGATAGTATTCAATACGCCAGTAGGATTCAAAACGCCATTCTCCCCCCACCAAGCGTACTTAAAGAAACATTAAATGAGCACTTTGTGCTATTCTTACCCCGCGATATTGTTAGCGGAGACTTCTACTGGTTCACAAAGCAGCAAAACAAAATGATTCTCGTTGCTGCCGATTGCACAGGGCATGGTGTTCCAGGTGCATTTATGAGCATGCTCGGAATATCATCCCTTTACGAAATAGTGAACAAAGAAGGAACTATGCAACCTGCACAAATTCTCAATATGCTTAGAGTATTTGTTAAGCAAACCCTTTCGCAAACAGGCAAGAAGGATGAGCAAAAGGATGGCATGGACATCTCGCTTTGCATGCTCGACACCGAGAACATGAAACTTGAATGGGCGGGCGCATACAATCCCCTGTTGCTTATTCGAAACGGGGAAATTATTGAATACAAAGCTGATAAGATGCCGGTGGGCATCCATATTAACGACCACAAACCGTTTACAAATCATGTGATTGACATTAAGCCCGATGACAGGTTCTACATGTACTCCGATGGTTTTCCCGATCAGTTTGGAGGCAAGGATGGTCGTAAATACATGAGCAAAAGGTTTAAGCAGTTCCTACTCGAGATTCATCAGAAACCTATGGTCGAACAAAAAGAAATCCTCCACCAAGAACATCTAAATTGGCGAGGTGAATCTGAACAAATTGACGATATCGTAATTTTTGGAGTTCGAGTGTAATTGGCTATTGAATAAGGTAAGTTGAAGAGGAATTGAGATATAATTCATACCTTTGCACTTCAATTCTTTTGATCAACATGGAGCACAAAAACCAATCTAAATCTGCACTAAAAGTCAACCCTGGGGTTGAACAACCGCCTACTATAAACAAGAATATTATTGCTAAGATAAAATCACGTAAAAGGGAAACTTATACCCCTGATTATTACGTTGAGGGAATACTGAAGCAGAACACCACAATTCTTAGCCAAGCCATAACCCTTATTGAGAGTTCGCTAACCTCTCACCACGAGATTGGCCAAAAGGTTATTGAGCAATGTCTCCCCCATGCCGGAAACTCTATCCGAATAGGCATTACCGGAGTTCCTGGGGTTGGGAAAAGTACTTTTATTGAGGCACTTGGTGGAACAATTACACAAGCAGGAGGCAAACTTGCCGTATTGGCCATTGACCCAAGCAGTGAGCGAAGCAAAGGGAGTATTCTTGGCGATAAAACCCGCATGGAGACCCTTTGTAACGACCCCAATGCCTTTATCCGACCTTCGCCCTCGGCAGGTTCTTTGGGAGGCGTGGCTCGTAAAACACGCGAAATCATTATACTCTGTGAGGCTGCCGGCTACAACACCATATTTATTGAAACCGTGGGGGTTGGCCAAAGCGAAACGGCTGTGCACTCAATGGTCGATTTTTTCCTTTTGCTTATGCTTGCTGGTGCAGGAGATGAGCTACAGGGCATAAAAAGAGGAATTATGGAAATGGCCGATTTGATTGCTATCACCAAAGCCGATGGTGAAAATGTAAATAAGGCTAAAATAGCAAAAGTACAATACGAGAGTGCGCTACACTTATTTCCACCTCCCGAATCGGACTGGTTGCCAAGGGTTCGCACTTGCTCTTCCTATACTAAAGAAGGGATAAATGATATTTGGGAAGAGATACTAGACTTTGCAAAAACAACTAAGCAATCAGAATATTTACAGAACCATAGGCTTAACCAAGCTAAGTTTTGGATGTATCAAACCATAACTGAAAGCCTGAGGGACGATCTTTTTAATAATCCTATGGTGAAATCAGAAATTAAAAAAATTGAGGCAGAGCTGCTTGCCGACCGAATTAGCTCATTTGTAGCAGCAAAAAAAGTACTCGAATTCTACAAATCACTTTAAACATAACCCGCTATTCACTGTTATCAAAACAAAAAAACATCAAACATGAAGAAACTAATCGTAATTATTGGCGTAGCCCTACTGGCCTTTTCGTGCACAACCAAAAGCTACAAAATTGACGGTAGCATCGAGAGTGCAACCGACCAAATGGTTTACCTAAAAACCATGAAGGGAAACGAACTTGTAGTAGATGACTCGACAATGATGGAGTCAGGAAAATTTGTATTTAAAGGAAGCGTGAGCGTACCCGATTTGCATGCTATCGATTTTGGGTTAAAAGGTGATCGCATTATCTTTTTCCTTGAGAACTCAGAAATTCTAATTACCGGCAATGCCGAAAATATTATGGCAAGCGATGTTAGTGGTTCTAAAACTCACGACCTGCTTCTCGAATTCAACCTCCTACAAGAAGAACTTGCTAAACCCCTTATGGAGATTCAGTATGCATTCCAGAATGCTTCAATGGATGGATCGCTTACCCCTGAAATGGAAGAGCAACTCAGAAATGAGTTTATGGCCGAAAACGATAAACTTACTGTTTCTGTAGTTGACTTCGTTAAGGAAAATGGAAATTCTGTTGTCTCTGCATACATTACGCTAACTCAACTTGCTAACCAAATTAGCTTTGAAGAATTGGAAAGCATTGTAAACGGTTTTAGCAGTAGTATAGCAGAATCACCCTTTGTAATTGCCCTTAATGAGAAACTTGAACTAGAGAAAAAAACCGCTACAGGGCAAGATTTTATGGATTTTTCTCATCCTGATAAGGATGGGAATATGGTTGCCTTTTCATCGGTTACTGGAGAGAACTACGTACTACTCGATTTTTGGGCTGGCTGGTGTGCTCCTTGCCGAAAAGAAAATCCAAACCTTGTTAGACTTTACACTGCATATAGCGCAAAGGGCTTTGATATATTTGGTGTTTCCCTTGATAGAGACAGAAACGAATGGCTTGATGCCATTGAAAAAGACGGTCTAACCTGGACCAATGTTTCAGACATTACGGGCTGGGAGAACCCGATTGCAAAAATATATGGGGTTCAATCAATCCCTACAAACCTTCTGATTTCTCCTGAAGGAAAAATTATTGCAAAAAACCTAAGAGGCGAAGAATTGGCAGAAAAACTAGCCGAACTATTAGACTAGTATAGCCTAATAGTTTAAATAAAAAACGGGAGCAATTGCTCCCATTTTTTATTTAATTTCTTACTAGTTTACCCCATTGACACCTCAAATAACTCAACAGCTTTTTGAAGCGCAGCAGCAATACCGTTAGCATTTTTACCCCCTGCTGTAGCATAAAAAGGTTGACCTCCTCCGCCTCCCTGAATCTCTTTAGCTGCCTCTCGAACAATTGTCGAAGCATTAACCTTACCCTCCTTTACTAGGGCATCGGATACAATTACTGTTAGCAAAGGTTTTCCAGAAATCTCAGCTCCGAGCACTATAAAAGATAACTCGAACTCATTGCGAAGCTGATAAGCTAAATCCTTAACTGCATCAGGGCTACTAAGATCTACCTTGCTTGCCACTACCGATACACCCGAAATAACTTTCACTCTCTGCTTGAGCGAAACCTTAAGCTGCTTAACCTGCTCTTTCTGCAAAGTTTCAACCTGCTTTTTTAGAACACCATTTTCCGTAATCATTTTTTCAACTCCCTGAAGAGCATCGGACGGGTTACCCAACGACACCTTAATTGTCTTTAGTACATCAACTTGGTTATAGAAATACTCCTCGGCCTTCTTTCCTGTTATGGCCTCAATTCTTCTAATTCCTGCAGATATTGCACCCTCACTCAAAATCTTAAATAATCCTATGTTGCCAGTTCGCGAAACGTGTGTACCTCCGCATAGTTCAACCGAGTCGCCAAAACGAATAACCCTTACCGAATCGCCGTACTTCTCGCCAAACAAAGCAATTGCGCCCATTTGCTTGGCATCATTCATTGGTACATCACGATGTTCATCAATCTCAGTGTTCTGTCTTATGTCCTCGTTAACTATCCTCTCTACCTCCCTTATCTCCTCGTCGGTAAGTTTTTGATAATGTGAAAAGTCGAAACGAAGGTAATCGGGGTGTACCAATGAGCCCTTTTGCTCAACATGTGTACCCAAAACTTCTCTGAGAGCATGATGCATTAGGTGCGTTGCTGTATGATTATTTGCAGTATTCTGTCGTTTTTCCACATCAACCTTTGCAAAAAACGGTTTATCTGGATTGGCGGGCAACTTATTTACCAAGTGGATAACAAGAGTGTTCTCCTTAAAGGTATTGAGAACACGAATGGTCTCAGTACTGTTAGAGATTTCTCCCATATCACCCACTTGCCCTCCCGACTCTGCATAGAACGGTGTTTTATCGAGTACCAAATGATACTGCTCCTTTCCCTTTTGTTTAACGGTTCTATACCTTGCAATCCTCACTTCACTCTCAAGAGAATCGTACCCAATGAACTGCGTTTGCATTGTAGCAAAGAGCTCATTCCAATCGTGAGTTTCAACAGCAGCAGCATTTCTCGATCTATCCTTTTGCTGAGCCATTGCAGCATCAAATTCACTTTTACTTACCGTTAGGTTATGTTCTCTTAGAATGAGTTCAGTAAGATCAAATGGGAACCCGTAGGTATCATATAGGATAAAGGCATCGTTACCGCTTACGGAGTTTACTCCTTTCTTGGTTGCCTTATCCATAGTGGTATCCAGAAGTTTTATGCCTGTTTCCAGCGTATGTAAGAACGAAGCCTCCTCCTCCTTAATCACCTTAACTATTAAATCGCCCTGCATTTTGAGTTCAGGGAACGAGGTACCCATCTGCTCAACCAACATGGGAACAAGAGTATGAATAAACGGGTTTTTAAAATTCAGAAATGTGTAGCCATACCTTACTGCCCTGCGAAGAATTCTGCGAATTACGTACCCTGCCTTAACATTTGATGGCATCTGACCATCGGCAATTGAAAAGGAAACAGCTCTTAGATGATCGGCAATAACACGCATAGCAATATCCGATTTCTCGTTATCGCCATAAGCAATACCACATTGCTTGCTAATCTCCTGTATAATGGGCTGAAAAACATCAGTATCGTAGTTACTCCGTTTTCCCTGCAATGCCATGCAGAGCCTTTCAAATCCCATCCCCGTGTCCACATGCTTGGAAGGAAGTTGAACTAGTGACCCATTGGATTTTCTGTTATACTGAATAAATACTAAATTCCAAATCTCAACAACCTGAGGATGGTCGAGATTCACCAGTTCACTTCCGGGAATTTTCTTTTTCTCTGCTTCACTTCTCAAATCTAAATGCAACTCTGAGCATGGTCCGCAAGGACCTGTATCGCCCATCTCCCAAAAATTATCCTCCTTCGACCCTTTCAGTACCCTATCAAGTGGTAAGAATCTAGCCCAATGGTCATGAGCCTCATTATCCATCTCCAATCCATCCTCAGCACTACCCTCAAATACAGTTGCATACAGGTTTTTGCTATCAATTTTTAGCACATCAACCAAAAATTCCCATGCCCACTCAATGGCCTCCTTTTTAAAATAGTCACCAAATGACCAGTTCCCCAGCATCTCAAACATGGTATGATGATAAGTATCATGACCTACTTCATCCAAATCATTATGCTTGCCCGATACCCTTAAACACTTTTGTGAATTGGCTATCCTACTAAACTTAATTTCGGAATTCCCAAGAAAAATATCCTTAAACTGGTTCATCCCCGCGTTAGTAAACATCAACGTTGGATCATCCTTTATCACCATGGGAGCCGATGGTACAATCTCGTGTTTCTTTTGCTCAAAAAAATCTAAAAAGGCCTGTCTTACTTTTCCCGAATCCATAAAAGCTAATATTATGTTAATTACAATACTCTACTTAACTATTTAGTTGAATGTATTTTTAAAAATACTTTTGCAAAAATAAATATTTACCTTAGATTTGTTGTCGTTAGTCAAAATGGAAACATTATAAACAGCAAAATCAAAGAACATAAAATGGCGAAGAGAAAATTCAGATATAATCCGCAAACTCTTTCCTTTGAACCCATTAAGGTTCCTGTTCTTAAAAAGTTTACAAATTTAACAATTCAATTCGGTTTAAGCCTAATTGTTGCTGCTATAGTTTTCTTTTCATACACATACTTCTTCGATACGCCTAAGGAGAAAATCCTAAAACGCGATAACACCGAAACTCTTGTAAAATTCGAATTTCTTGCTAGACAAGTTGAAGAATCAAATAAACTGTTATCCGAAATACAATCGCGCGACAACAAAATTTACCGTGCAATTTTTGATGCTGATACAATATCCACATCGCTTAGAACTGGGGGAATTGGAGGTGCTACACACTATGGAGAATTTGATAATTTCAACTATTCTGAACTCCTAATAGACATAGCCACCAAACTCGATCAGGTTACTTGGAAAACCTACATCCAGTCAAAATCATTCGATGAGGTTATTGGTTTAGCCAAGAACAAGGAGAAGATGATAGTAAGTGTCCCAGCCATACAGCCTATTTCAGTTAAGGATTTCGGAAGAATATCGGGCTACTTTGGCAATCGTACTGACCCATTTACCAGGCAAAAAAGATTTCATCACGGAGTTGATTTTACTGGCTCAATAGGATCACCTATTTATGCCACAGGAAACGGAACCGTAATTTCTGCTGAATACTCGTTTTTTGGCTATGGCAACGTAGTTCTTGTTGACCATGGTTTTGGATACAAAACCCGATATGCACATCTTAATTCGCTTGCAGTTAAATCAGGCGATACTCTTACTCGTGGTCAAATTGTGGGTACTCTCGGAAACTCTGGGCGAAGCACTGGTCCTCACCTTCACTATGAAGTAATTTATCGTAATAGAGTGGTTGACCCACTTAACTATTTTAACGATATGACTACCGAGGAATACGAACGTATGGTAAATAAATCAACCCCAACTCCAATGGATTAGGGGTTAATCAACCCCGCGGCAATCCTTTGACAGAGTCCCTTAATTAATTTAGTGCGCATAACGATGCTTCTCATCGCTATCTTTTTATATATTTGCAAAAGTAACACATTGCTAATAGCATTAACATGCAGAAACACAAGTATAAGTTCAATCCTGAATCGTTAAGTTTTGTAAAGGATCAGGCATCATTATCTAAGAAATTCTGGAAAGGGTTCAACTACTTTCTTTTTAGCATAGTAATCTCAATTGCATACTACGTAATTTTCTCCTTCTTCTTTGATACCCCACAGGAAAGAGGGCTCCGAAGAGAGAATCAAGAAATGCTAGTCCAACTTGAGGTTTTCAATAAAAAGTTCGACCATATAGCTACGGTACTTGAAGATATTCAGCAGCGTGACGACAATATTTATCGTACAATTTTTGAGGCAGAACCAATACCTAGCACATACCGCCAAGCAGGAATGGGGGGTGTTGAACGTTATGTAGGTCTTGAGGATTTATCCAACTCTGAAATCGTAATCGAAACAGCAAAAAGACTCGATAAAATATCTAAACAAATTTACATTCAATCAAAATCATTTGATGAAGTTATAGGACTCTCCAAACGAAAGGAAGAAATGATTGCCTGTGTTCCTGCTATTCAACCAATATCAAACAAAGACCTTAAAAGAGTAGCTTCTCCGTTTGGTGTGCGCATGCACCCGTTTTACAAGGTGCTTAAAATGCACACGGGGATGGACTTTACCGCACCAACCGGAACTGAAATTTATGCGACAGGGGATGGGAAGGTATCTGCGGTAGTTCAATCTGCAAGAGGATATGGCAACACGGTGATAATAGATCACGGTTTTGGGTACAAAACTCTGTACGCCCACCAAAGTAAAATCCTTGCCAAGCAAGGACAAAAAGTTAAAAGAGGTGAAGTTATTGGTTTAGTAGGTAATACTGGAATGAGTATGGCCCCTCACCTGCACTACGAAGTGCGTAAAAACGACGAACCCATTAATCCTATAAACTTCTACTTTAATGACCTTACACCTGAGGAATACGATAAGATTATTGAATTAGCAGCTCAAAGCGGGCAATCGCTCGACTAGCCCAAATTTCCATTTTCAAATAGTAGAGCAATCACGTTAGCCCAATACAATGAACACTTTATCAAAAAGCACTTTCCCTGTACTAGCTTTTATTTCATTATTTATCCTAACCAGTTTTTCGCTATCAAATCCAATTAAAAACCTTGATAGCAAGGGCATAACTAGCGATACGCTAAGCGTTATTGGGGTTGGTGATATTATGCTTGGCACCGATTTTCCACACAAAGGTTATTTACCACCAAACAATAATTGCAAGCCTTTACTAGCACCGGTTAAGCATATACTCACCGATGCTGACATCACTTTTGGAAATCTCGAGGGTTGTTTTCTTAACGAGGGTAAAGTTGTCAAGATTTGCCGTGATACAACAAAATGCTATGCATTTAAAATGCCCGAAAAATATATCGGATGCCTTGTTGAATCTGGATTCGATGTTGTTAGTCTAGCCAACAACCATGTGGGCGATTTTGGTGATACTGGACGGAGTAAAACAATCAGCCTACTCGATTCTGTTGGCATTCATTATGGTGGACTACTTAGCCACCCAACTGCAATTTTCGAAAGTAACGGGCTAAAAATTGGCTTTTGCGCTTTTGCTCCTAACAAGGGTACATGCAATATAAACGATATTCCCAATGCAAAAAGAATAGTTGCGAACCTGAAGAAAGAAGTTGATATTGTTCTCGTATCATTCCATGGCGGTGCAGAAGGGTCGAGCCATAGGCACGTAACGCGCAAAACTGAACTTTTTTACGGCGAAGACAGAGGTAACGTTTACGAATTTGCGCGTCACGTTATTGATGCCGGAGCCGACATTGTGTTTGGGCACGGTCCTCACGTAACAAGAGCTATTGATTTGTATAAGGGTCGGTTTATTGCTTATAGCCTTGGAAACTTTTGTACCTACGGTAGGTTTAACCTTCAAGGGGCAAATGGTTTTGCTCCTATTGTTAAGGTATTTATCGATAAAAATGGTAAGTTTGTAGAGGGTCAGATTTTTTCAATTGTTCAAAAAGGGAGAGGCGGTGCCGAATTAGACCCACAGAACCAAGCTATTCACGAGATAATTAGGCTAACCGAAGCTGATTTCCCAGATTCTGAACTGGCTATCGCACCCAATGGTACCATAAAACTTAAAGAATAACGCCATGCCCTATAAAGAAAAAAAGGTTGAAAAACTATACTACTCAATTGGCGAAGTAGCTGATATGTTTGGAGTAAACACTTCGCTTATCCGCTTTTGGGAAAAAAACTTCAGCATAATAAAACCTAAGAAAAACAAAAAGGGCAATAGACTTTTCACTAAGGCCGACATTAAAAATTTTAAGGTTATATTCCATCTGGTAAAAGAGCAACGACTTACCCTTGAGGGTGCCAGAAAAAGATTGGCGGAGAACAAGGAAGGGACCATAAATAATTTCGAGGTTATTGATTCGTTAAAACGAATCAAAGAAACACTTCTTGAAGTTAAGGAAACACTTTAGTAAAATACTCTATGACGGTAAAAGATATTGCAGCACTAATTGAAGAATTTGCCCCGCTAGGTTATCAAGAAAGTTACGATAATGCGGGGCTTATCGTTGGTTATCCTACTAGTAAAGTAAACCGTATTCTTCTATGTGTTGATGTAACCCCTGAGGTTTTGGATGAGGCATTGGCAAAAGAGGTAAACCTAATTATTGCCCATCATCCTCTAATCTTTAGTGGGATAAAACGCTTAACTGGTGCAAACTATACAGAGCAAACTATAATAAAGGCAATTAAGCACAACATTGCCATTTACTCGGCCCACACAAATCTCGATAGCGTTTGGAATGGGGTGAGCATGGTAATGGCTAAGAAAGTTGAGCTACAGCATACCCAAATACTTTCGCCAATTCCCGATAATCTTGTTAAACTAGCCGTATTTGTGCCAAAAGATCATGCAGAACAACTAAGACTAGCCATGTTCGATGCAGGTGCTGGCAAAATAGGAGACTACGATCAGTGCTCATACAATACCACGGGAATAGGAACTTTTAGGGCAGGTGAAAACACAAATCCCTTTGTTGGCAACAAAGATGAAATGCACCTAGAAGAAGAGATTAAAGTAGAGGTTGCAGTACCAAAACCAATATTATCAAAAGTTGTTAGCAGCATACTGAAGGTACACCCTTATGAAGAGGTTGCCTATGATATTTTTCCCTTACTAAACACTAATCCAAGAGCAGGACTGGGCGCTGTTGGCCAGCTACCCAAACCGCAAGATGAAGCAGAGTTCCTAAAAAAAATCAAAATGGTTTTCAATGCTAGCTGCATTAGGCATACAAAACTGCTTGGCAAACCCATTGAAAGAGTAGCCCTTTGCGGAGGAAGCGGAGCCAGCCTGATAAAGAACGCCATTAATGCAAAAGCAGATATTTTTATTACGGCTGATGTTAAGTATCATAACTTTTTCGATGCCGAAAATAAGATTGTAATTGCTGATATTGGACATTTTGAGAGCGAACAACTTACCATTGACATTTTTTATGAGCTACTTACAAAAAAATTGCCTAATTTTGCAATCCTGAAAACTAAAGTGAATACCAATCCAATAAACTATATATAACGAGGTATGGCGACAGAAAAAAACAAAACGACCAAGGTAAGCGAGATGCCGGTTGAAGAAAAATTAAAAATTCTTTACGAAGTTCAGCAGATTGACTCAAAAATTGATGAGATAAAAACGCTAAGGGGAGAACTCCCTTTAGAAGTTCAAGATTTAGAAGATGAACTAGCAGGACTCGAAACTCGAATTACTAACCTTAAAACTGAGGCTGAAGAACTAAATCTGCAAGTGAGCAATAAAAAGGTTGAAATAAAGAATTCGCAAGCCCTTATAGTCAAATACGATGAGCAGCAAAAGAACGTACGTAACAACCGTGAATACGATTCTCTTTCAAAAGAAATAGAGTTCCAAACCCTTGAAATTGAACTATCCGAAAAAAGGGTAAAAGAATTTTCTCAGCAAATTAAAGACAAAAAGGCAATTATTGAAGAGGCCGAGACAAATCATTCAGAACGTAGTGCCGATCTTAAAAATAAAAAATCTGAACTTGATACTATCATTCAGGAAACAAAGAAAGAGGAATCTGAACTTGTTAGTAAATCGGAAGCATACCAGAAAATTATTGAGCCTCGCCTTTTAAGCGCATACAAGCGCATAAGGCATAATGCACTTAACGGCTTGGCCGTTGTTACTGTAAACCGCGATGCATGTGGGGGCTGCTTTAATAAAATTCCGCCACAGCGTCAACTCGACATTAAAATGCGTAAAAAAATTATTGTTTGCGAATACTGCGGACGTATTTTGGTTGACAATGCATTCTCGGGCGAGGAAGAGGAATAGCATAACAATACAGAAAAACGAAAGGGGCCTAAAGCCCCTTTTTTATTTAACTTATAATAGCACAAATTACCAACTTCCTCTGGCGCCTCCGCCACCAAAACTACCACCTCCTCCTCCTGAGAATCCTCCAAAGCTACCACCTCCAGAGCTAAAACCCCCAAATCCTCCACTTCGGCCACGGCCACCTCCCGACATCATCCCCAAGGCTACCCAAAGCGGTATATTATGCCCAACGGAGCGTCCTTTAGTTTTTCTAACATTGAAAAATATAACAAAAAACAGGATCATAAAAATAATAAATGGAAGTACCATTATAAGTCCTCCTTCACCCATGTATCCATCGGCAGAAAACTTGCCCGAGGCAAGGTTAATCATTACAGTTGTTGCCATATCGAATCCCCGAAAATACTGTCCCTCCTGAAATGCAGGAACCATCTCTCTCTCCATAATCCGCTTAGCTAACGCGTCAGGAATAACATCCTCTAAACCATAACCGGTTGCAATAAACGCTTCACCCCGCTGATTCCCAATCCGAGGCTTAACCAATATTAAAGCACCATTGTTTTTACCTTGCTGTCCAATGCCCCACTTCTCCCCTACCTTAATAGCATAATCTGCAACATCATAGCCCTGAAGATCGCTAACGGTAATAATATATAGTTGGGTTGATGTTGTATCGTGATAGGTTCTAAGTTTGGTCTCAAGTGTCAATTGCTCTTGAGCCGTGAGTGTGTTGGCAAAATCGTTCACAAGCCTTGGCGGCTGCATTGGCGATGGTAAATCCTGTGCAGACAGAAAAAAGCCCGTGCCCATTAGCATCAAAATTGCTGCTATTTTTATCCTATTCATTTTTCTTCTCCTCTAATTATTCTCCAAACGATATTTCATCTGGCAACTCATTAACATCATCACTTTGGTAAGGAAAAAACTCTTTCAACTTTTCTCCTGCCATCTCTATCCCTTTTGCAAGGCCTAATGCAAATTCACCATTCTTAAAATGCTGCTGCATCATATCTTTTATCGTTTCCCAAAAATCATTGGGTACTTTTTCATTAATACCAGCATCACCCAAAATGGCAAATTGCTTATCACCTGTAGCCAGGTAAAAAAGCACTCCATTCCGTTGCTCAGTTAAATGCATTTTAAGCATGGCAAACACATCGGCAGCCCTATCGAGAACGCTCTCCTTACTTTTGCTCTCAATGTGAACCCTAATCTCTCCAGACGTATTTAGCTCTGCCTGCTTAATTGCGTTAACAACAAACGTTTTCTGCTCAGCTGTAAACTGTTCTTGTAACATACTTATCATGTTTCTTTATAAGATTTTCAACCCCATAAACCGAGGATTCTATAAGCTAATCTACTTGCTAAAATCAACCTGTGGCGCCTGTCTGGCTCCCTGGTCGGCCTCAAAATAAACCTTCTTCTCAAAACCAAACCATCCCGAATAAATAACTCTTGGGAATGAGCGTATGTAGGAGTTGTAGGATTGAACTATCTCATTAAACTTTCTACGTTCAACTGCAATCCTATTCTCGGTACCCTCAAGCTGGGCTTGAAGTTCCAAAAAGTTTTGATTTGCTTTTAAATCAGGGTAACGCTCAATTGTAACCAGTAATCTCGACAGCGCACCGCTCAACTCGCCTTGTGCCTGCTGAAATTGCTGCATGTTAGACTCGTTAAGGTTTGTAGGATCGATGGTAACTTGGGTTGCTTTCGATCGAGCCTCAATTACCCCAATTAGAGTTTGCTGCTCAAAATCGGCGTAACCCTTAACGGTACTCACTAGGTTTGGAATAAGATCCATTCTACGTTGGTAGGAGTTCTCAACATTTGCCCATTGAGAAATAACGCCCTCGTCCAACGAAACCATCTTGTTGTACCCGCAGCTACTAAAAAATGGCACTGCCATTACCACTGCCAATAAGTAAATTATCGATTTTTTCTTCATCACTTTTTATGTTTTATTGATGTAAAGTTACTAATAATTGATAAGGGGTAATCAAAAAGTATGCTATAGTTGTAAAGCATACGTACCATAAAAAAACTAAAAAAATTGTAACTTTACAACTTGGAAAACAAAAACAATAATGATATGACTAACAATCCCTTTAAAGAAGCCATTCTACAAGGCATACCCAACGAATTACCACAACCGAAACCTTGGGATACAAGCATAAATCATGCTCCTATCCGGAAGCAGATTCTCACTCCGAGTGAGAAAAAACTAGCTTTAAAAAATGCGCTGCGCTATTTTCCCGAAAAATTTCATGTCGTATTGGCAGAGGAGTTTGCCAAAGAGCTAAAAGAGTACGGCCGTATTTACATGTACCGTTTCCGTCCCGATTACAAAATAACGGCAAGAAACATACACAGTTTCCCCTACAAATCGGTGCAGGCTGCAACCATAATGCTAATGCTTAGTAACAACCTCGACTATGCAGTGGCGCAGCATCCCCATGAACTAATTACCTATGGTGGAAATGGAGCCGTTTTTCAAAACTGGGCACAATATCTTCTTACAATGAAGTATTTGGCCGAGATGACAGATGAGCAAACCCTTGTTCTATCTTCTGGTCATCCTATGGGTCTTTTCCCTTCGCACAACGATGCGCCAAGGGTTGTGGTTACAAATGGGATGATGATTCCAAACTACAGCAAGAAGGATGACTGGGAGCGTTTTAATGCCCTAGGCGTTACTCAGTATGGACAAATGACTGCTGGTTCGTTTATGTACATTGGGCCACAAGGTATTGTTCACGGAACAACAATTACCATTCTAAATGCAGGCCGCAAAAGGCTCAAAGCAGGAGAAACTGATTTGGGAGGAAAACTCTTTGTTTCGTCGGGGCTTGGTGGTATGTCGGGTGCACAGCCCAAGGCTGGAGTAATTTCTGGAGTTGTTAGCCTTATAGCCGAAATTAACCCCAAAGCAATTGAGGTGCGCCACAGCCAGGGTTGGGTTGACGAAGTATTTGATAATCTCGATGAGTTAATCCCTCGGCTACGTACGGCAATGAAACAGAAAGAGATCGTTTCAATAGCATATCAGGGCAATATTGTTGACCTGTGGCAGCGTTTAGCAAAAGATGAAATTGCCGTTGACCTGGGTAGCGATCAAACATCGCTTCATAACCCATTTGCCGGTGGCTACTATCCCGCTGGACTAACCCTTGAGGAATCGAACAGCCTAATGGCAAGCGACCCTGATAAATTTAAGGAAAAGGTTTACGAAAGCCTGCGCAGACAAGTGGAGGCAATAAATACGCTTACGGCAAAGGGTATGTACTTTTTCGATTACGGAAATGCATTCCTTCTCGAATCGAGCCGCGCTGGAGCTGATATTCTGGCCCCCGATGGCGGATTCCGTTATCCATCCTATGTTCAGGATATCATGGGTCCAATGTTTTTCGATTATGGGTTTGGGCCATTCCGCTGGGTTTGCACTTCGTCGGATCCCAAAGACCTAGAAACTACCGACCAGATTGCACAGCAAGTGCTTGAAGATATTGCTAAAACAGCACCCAACGAAATCAAAGGGCAACTTGAGGACAATATCCACTGGATAAAAGAAGCTGGGGAAAACAAGCTGGTTGTAGGATCGCAAGCACGAATTCTATACGCCGATGCCGAAGGAAGGATAAAAATTGCCGAAGCATTTAACAAGGCTGTTCACCAAGGTAAAATAACCGCACCCATTGTGCTTGGTAGAGACCACCATGATGTTTCGGGAACAGATTCACCCTACCGCGAAACGTCTAATATTTACGATGGATCGCAATTTACTGCCGATATGGCAATACACAATGTAATTGGCGACTCGTTCCGTGGCGCAACCTGGGTTTCAATTCACAATGGTGGTGGCGTTGGATGGGGCGAAGTAATAAATGGTGGATTTGGCCTTACCCTCGATGGAACTGAAGATGCAGATAGGCGCTTAAAACAAATGCTACATTGGGATGTTAACAATGGGATTGCACGTCGTAGTTGGGCTCGAAATAAAGAAGCAATATTTGCCATTAAGCGTGAGATGGAGCGAACACCAAACCTTAAAGTAACGCTCCCAAACATTGCCAGCGATAAGCTAATTGATGAAGCCTTAAGAAAATAGCACAGAATAATGGGGAATGGAATGGCAGTTGCTATTCATTCCCCATGTTCTATTTAGGCTGTAAAAAATTAAATAATGATAACAGGAATAAATCTTCAATCTATCCTGCACTTAACCTATTTCTCTCAGAAATTTGACCTCCTAAAAATTCGGGTGTGAAAACAAAAATTAGAACTTTGACCCTTGCAATCCTGTCGTTAATACTTATTGCCGCTTCATGCGATAAGGAAAAGAATTACCCAAAGGATTCTATTCTGGGAACATGGAGAAGTCTTGAGCAAAGCTCAGTTCATGGTTACAGGCAATATAATGTAAGCATTGATTACCACGGTAGTGACTCTACCCAAATCATACTTTACAACTTTTACAATCTGGGTTATCAACTTGAAACCTATGCCAGCATTCAGGATACCATTATAACCCTATTAGGCACAAATACGTTTGATGATTTTTCGGGAACTGGCCACATAAAGAGAGACTTTAGTGCTATTTTTTGGGAATTCTCCTACTTTGGTCAAAGTTCCGATCCAATGGTTGAAGCCTCATATTTTAGACCCTAAAAAAATGCTTCTAAATGATTGAAGAATCGGTAAAAATACACGATAAGTTTTCCCTTGAAATAAAGTTGGGATTAAACGTACGTAGAAAGCAAGAGGTAAGTAATTTTGTGCTTAACACTTGGCTGTTTTTGCCTAGCAGTCTCGATATAAACCCATTAACTTACGAAAAACGACACTTTTA